>CACKKY010000001.1 GCA_902600855.1 uncultured Pelagibacteraceae bacterium
ACAAAATTTATGATGAACAAATTCCTTTAATAATTATCATTATGATTAATGAAAAAAAATATTGTTAATTCTCACTTAAAAAAAAAAGCACAATCAAAGCTTGCTGTATCAATTAGCCTATTTATTGTGCTTTTAACCTCATCTGGATACATCTTTAATTCTAAAGGAGTAATTTTTTTATTCTATATTTCTTGCTTTGTATTTTTCTACAATTTAGTAATCCACTTCTTATTAGACAAGTTTGATATTTAATCATGATTAAAACAATCGCTAGGACAATTAATAACATTATGTGCTTAACAAGTATCAAATAATATATTTAAATGAGTAAAATGGGCATAGGCATAGACGGAGTAACTGAACCAATATATTTTCTTATAGCTGCTATTGGTTTTGTAATAGTAAGCTTTATTAATTATAGAAAAAATGGAAAAACTTTAGAAACGAAGTATCTTTCTGCTTTAGCTGTTTTTTTTATAGTTTGTTTTATTATTTTAAATTTTTATTAAAAAAAGAAATATTATTCAATTAAAATTAAAGATAATTTATCATATATATAATCTGCAATCTTTTTGGATCCGATTTCATTAGTATGAATACCATCATAAAAATCATTTTCGTTTAAAGAGAGATCTTCATCAAGCAAAATTATCTTATAATTATTTCTTTTTGAAAAATCTTTTGTTATCTGATTTACTCTATATAACTTTTCATGTAGGCCATGAGAAGTTGTTTGAGTTATAAAAATAGGATCAATTTGTTTTTCTAAAAATATTTTTTTTAAATTTTCGAGGTTATTTTTATAATTTTCTAAGTTTTTTTCTAATTTTGCATTACCACAACAATAATATGAATTTAGATTTTTATAGAATTTATCTATTTCTGAAAATGCGATGTTGGAACCATAATAAGACATCTGTTTTTTTGAAGACCATTCAAAATTCAAATTGCCCATATATTTTTTTTTTTCATTAATAATTTTTCTTGTTGATGAAATAAAAAAACTTGAATTGAAGAAATAATCTCTAATTTTTTGATGAACTTTAGATCTTGAGGTTATACCTTCGCATTTCAAAAAATTTGAGTTAGTGAGAGATTTATTTTTATTATCATATCCATCATTTAGACCTGTATAAAAAATATAATATTTTGGTTTTAAATTTTCTAATTTATTAAACCAGTACTTAAAATCACACAAATAACCATATGAGCTTTTTCCAGCGATTCCAGCATTAGCAAAAGTATACTTTCCCTTAAATTTTTTATTAAGAATACCTACAATTGTATCTTTCTTTTCTAAATGGCGCTGAATTGTTGTGCTACCCCCAACAAAAACTAGTTCAATATCTGATGCGTTGAATTCTTCATTTCGAAATCCAAGAGAATTTCTTTTAAAGATATACTCTTTTTTAACACCATTAATTTCTGTTTGATATTTAACTTTCACATTAGTGTGATGTTTCATATGAATACCAAAATTATTTTTGCTAAACCAGTTTCCAAAAAAAAATTCAATACTTATAAAAAGTATAAAAAAAATAATAAAATTTATGAAAATTATTTTTTTCATTAAGATTTATTCATCTAACTTTTTATCACTTTATGTGCAGGTCAGGTACAGATTATCATAATTTAAAAATAGTTAAGCTCCAACAAGTATTTGCATCTTCAATACGAACATAACACCCCAAAAATGACATCATTTTAAATGCAAAAAAACCACCTATTATAATAATTGCTGCAGCTACAAATGGATTAATCTTTTTCATAGTTAAAAATATAACAATGTAAAAATAATAACTAAAATTATAATAATTATTGTTAAAACTATATTATTAATTTTGATATTATATTTTTCTTGAATAAAATTATTTATTTTTTCCCAAAATAGGACAATTATTAAAATAATAATAAATGGTAAGATAAATTTTATCATATTAAATTAACAAATAAATTAAACCTATCATCTGTACAAAATTTAAAATCACTGAAAATTTATGGGAAAAATCAAATTTCTTATCTTCATTATTGTCTTTAAATTTATTTATCATTGGCATTAAAATGAATAATAAAAATGCAAATAACAAAGCCAAAAATAATACTAGATAGAAATCAGTATTCATTTGGGAATTATAAATGAAAATAATCACTACCAGAGATAAAATGATGAGATTTATCATATAATAGAAGGGAAATATCTTTCTAACAAACTTACCTGCATTCACAGCATCAAGAACCTTAAAGATTATAGGTGCAACTATAAAAGAAAAAAAGATCATAGTTCCTAAACTAATTGCAATCAGATTTTGAATTAAATTTTCTATCATATATGAATTTTTAAATATTAATATTTAATATATATAATTAATCAAATCTAATAAGTAAAATTTTAAATTTTCTTAAAATTTCATATAATGATTTATTAAATGAAAAAAAAATTATCAATTTTAATTTTTACAGATTTAGATGGTACTCTGTTACATAGAGATACATTTAAATTTGATGTGATAAAAAATTATATAAAAGATATAATTTCTGATAGAATTTATGTAATACCAAATACTAGTAAAACTGATAGGGAAATACTTAGTTTTAATCAAAAATTAGGGGAAGCGTTGCCTTATATTGCTGAAAATGGATCTGCAATCAAAGGATTAAATTTAATCAATAAGAATTTACCAAAAGAATTAATTCTCAGTAAACAAAAAGAGGAATTAATAAGCATATTTGAAAATGAGGTTCCAGAAAATTTAAAGATCAAATGTAAATGGCTTTCAAAAATGAATAAAGAAAGCCAACTTAAAGTTTTAGGATTGCCAGAGGATCAACTAACTAATGCTTTAGATAGAAAATATACTGTTCCTTTTATTTTTAATGGAAACAAAAATGAAAAAAATGAATTGTCAAAAATTTTAAAATATAAAGGCTTAACCATACAAGAAGGAGGTCGTGTAATTAATCTTTGTGATAAAGTAAGTAAAGCCAAAGCTATGCAAATATTCATAAGATTTTTTAAAAAAAATAATGAAAATATAAAAACAATTGCCGTTGGGGATAATTATAACGATCTAGATATGTTAAAAATTAGTGATTATCCATGCTTAGTATTTAATGATCAATTTAGATTAGATCAAATTTTTATAGATAATTTAATATCTACAAATAAACCATCTCCTGAAGGCTGGGCTGATGTGATTAAAATGGCTATGGAAAAAATCTCAAAAAATGAATAACATTTGATATGAGTGAATTTTCTCAGAATGGAATTATATCTACTTTACATGATTTTAAAACAAGATCGACTAGTGAAATAGAAAATGATCTTTTAAAATTTTCAAAAGAAAGAAAGATGGAATTAATTTTACCTTCTCTTTACTCTGAATTAGAGGGTACTGCCCTACCCAAAATTATTGAAGAAATAAGTAAAACTAAATATCTAAATCACATTATAATAGGTTTAGATAAAGCAAATGAACAACAAGCCAAAAAGGCTTGGAAATTTTTCAAAAAATTAAAAACCCCTTTTACTATTTTATGGAATGATGGACCTAGATTAAAAAAATTAGACAAAGAACTTAAAAAGAAAGATTTATCTCCTAATGAAATGGGTAAAGGAAGAAATGTCTGGTACTGCATTGGTATGTCAATTGCAAGAGATACGGCAAGATCTGTTGCTCTTCATGATTGTGATATAAAAACTTATGATAGAAGAATGTTAGCAAAACTATTTTATCCTGTTGTAAATCCTCTTTTTAACTTTGAATTTTGTAAAGGTTACTATCCAAGAGTTGCTAATGGAAAAATGAATGGAAGAGTTGCTAGATTACTTGTATTTCCATTAATAACAGCTTTAGAGAAAACACTTGGAAGAAGTGATTATTTAGATTTTATGAAATCTTTTAAATATCCTTTAGCAGGAGAATTTTCATTTAGAAGAAATATTCTTCCTGAATTAAGAATTTCATCTGATTGGGGTATTGAAGTTGGGGTGCTATCTGAAATGCAAAGAAATTTCTCTCCGCAAAATATATGCCAAGTCGATTTAGCAGATAGTTATGATCATAAACACCAAGACTTGTCTATTGATGATCAAACAAAAGGTTTATCAAGGATGTCTATAGATATAATTAAAACATTTATAAAAAAATTAGCAACACAAGGAAATTCTTTCAGCAGAGAAACTTTTAGATCCCTGAAAGCCACATACTATAGATCCGCTCTAGATCTTATAGATATATATAGAAATGATGCGGAGATGAATGGACTAAAATTTGACTCACATACTGAAGAAAAAACTGTTGAATTGTTTGCAGCAAATATAATGAAAGCTGGAGATGCATTTTACTTAAATCCAATGGATACACCTTTTATTCCTACTTGGAGTAGAGTTAAAAGTGCTATTCCTGATTTTTTAATAAGATTAAAAGAAGCAGTTAATGAAGATAATAAAAAATATAGTTAATGTTATCTCAAAAAGATCAAAAAAAAATTAATTCAAAACTTATAAGTATTTATAAAGGAATAAAATTATCCTCAGATATTAATGCTTATTCTGAAGAAATTTTTAAGATAATTAATAAATTTAATAAAACCCATTTAAAAAAAAGAATTAAAATTTCTGAAAAGACGTCTGTAGTAATATGTTATGGAGATAGCTTAATTGAAAATAATCAAAAAAAATTATTAAAAATTTTTCAAAATTTTTATAAAAAAAAACTAAATAAATATTTTAATACTGTACATTATTTACCATTCTATCCATCAAGTAGTGATAGTGGTTTTGCAGTTAAAGATCATTATAACATCGATCAAAGATTGGGAAGTTGGTCAGATATTAATAATTTTTCTAAAAAAAATTCTATTATGGCTGATATTGTAATAAATCATGCCTCAGCTAGAGGCTTATGGTTTAAGAACTTTTTAAAGGATAAATCACCAGGAAAAAATTATTTTTTAACAGTTGATAAAAAATTTGATACCTCAAAAGTAGTTCGTCCAAGAGATCATAAATTACTAAAAAAAATAGATATTTTTAAAAAGAACGATTATTTATGGAGAACCTTCAGTCCTGATCAAATTGATCTTAATTTCAAAAACCCATCGGTTTTACTAAGATTTATTAAAATCATGACCAATTTAATGACTTATGGTGTCACAATATTTAGATTAGATGCAATAGCTTATTTATGGAAACAAAGTGGAACCAAAAGTATTAATTTAAAACAAACTCATGAAATAATTAAGTTATTAAGATTAATTTGTAACTTGTTAAATATATCAACAATAATTGTTACTGAAACTAACTTACCTGAAAAAGAAAATATAAGTTACTTTGGGAAGCATGATGAGGCTAATTGGATTTATAATTTTTCACTTCCACCTTTATTAATGCATGCTTTTTTATTTGAAAATAGTTCGGCACTTAACAAGTGGAGCAATAAACTTCCGTCAACAAAATTGGGTAATAATTATCTTAACTTTATAGCATCACACGATGGAATAGGAATGAGACCTGCAGAAGGTATTCTCTCAAAAAACTCAATAAAAAATCTACTGAATCGCTTAAAGAAAAATGGTTCTAAATTTTCTTTTCGAAAAATACAAAATAAAACTAAAAAGGTTTATGAAGCAAACATAACTGTTTTTAACGCCTTACAAAAATCTGATAATGATCCTAAAGGTAAATACTTTTTTGAAAGATACATCTCGGCTCATGCAATAATGATTTCCTTTGAAGGTATCCCTGCAGTATACTTTAATTCATTGTTTGGTACTTCAAATGATGAAGCAAAGTTTATTATTTCTGGTAACAATAGAGATGTTAATAGATATAGATGGAATAATACAAATTTACTTAATAAATTGAAAAATAATAGATCAAAGCAATATATATTTTATAAAAATATTACTAATTTATTAGAAATAAGAAGAAAACAATCAGCTTTTCATCCTAACGCTTCTAGACAGACTATAAATCTTGGACCAAAAATATTTTGTTTTAAGAGAGTAAGTTTAGATAAAAGACAAACAATTATATGTATTACAAACTTATCCTCCGAAGTTCAAAATACAAAATTAAAAATAAATTTATTAAATTTTAAAAACTTAATTCTTCCCAATCATCAATTAGTAAATAAAAGCGTAATTGAAATTCAACCTTTTCAAACTCTATGGTTGTCTAATAGATAAACTTTAAGTTACAAGAGCTTTTTTAAGATAGTCTTTATCTAAATTACAATCTTCATAACCTCGTGTTACAACATTTAAATAACGTTCAGTTGGAAACTTAAATGGTGTTTTTCTAACCATTGTATAAGTCATTACTTTTTTTCCATAATATTCAAAATAAAATTTTTTATATAAAATTGGGAAATCTTCATATAGGTCAAGTTTCTTTTCATCACTTTTTGATATTTCAAATAAACCACCAGGAACAATTGAATTTTTTTTGGGTTCTATATCAGCTGCTCTATATTTGCTTCTAAAAGTTAATCTAAAATCTTTTAAATTTATTTTCTTTAAAAAAATACTATCTTTACATCTTCTCTTCATTTGAAAATGGTTAAGATTACTTCCGTATGCAAAGTAAAGCATTTAACGCTCTACTACTTCTATTTTCTTTTCATTTACAAATTTTAAAATTTGTAAATTACATTCATCAATTTTAGATTGATTTTCAGATCGAAGTACAATTGATACTCCAAGCTTACCTGCGTGAAAAAATGGATAACTTCCTATTTCTACATCTTTATTATTATCTTGCACTTTGGTTAAAGAATTTGCAATTTCACTCTCAACTGTTTTTAAACTTATTGTTTTACTTAAAATAGGCTCACCACCTACTATTTTATTTGTTATTCCACCTAACATTGATTTCATAATTGAAGGTACTCCAGGAAGACAAAATACATTTTCAACACTAAATCCAGGCGCACCACTTGTTGGATTTAAAATTAATTCTGCATTTTCAGGCATCCATATCATTTTCTGTCTACCTTCGTTAAATTCCCCTGGCTTATAATAAGATTCTAAAATTTTGTAACCTTCTTTATGAATTTCATATTTCAATCCAAATGCTTTAGAAACCGACTCAGCTGTTATATCATCATGAGTGGGACCTATACCACCAGTTGTAAAAACATAATCGTTTTCTTTTCTTAAAACATTTAATGTATCTACGATGGTTTTTTCAATGTCAGGAATAACTCTTACTTCTTTTACTTTTACTCCAATTGAGTTTAACCAAGTAGCTAAAGTTGATGTATTAGTATCTTGTGTTCTTCCGGATAAAATTTCATTGCCAATAATTAAAATTGCGGCATTAACTTTTGTATCTTTCATTATTTTAAATGTATAATTTAGAAATGGAATTTACCAAGTCTTTAATTAAAGGCAAATTAATCAAACGATACAAACGTTTTTTTGCTGATGTTCAGCTTGATAAAGAAATTGTCACAGCTCATTGTCCAAATACTGGCTCTATGCAGGGATTGTTAGATAGTGGAAATGAGGTCTATTTACTTCCAAACAACGACCCTAAACGAAAACTAAAATATGGTCTTGAAATTATAAAGAGTAGAAATAATTTAGTAGGTGTTAATACGCACATGGCAAATAAAATAGCACATCACGCTTTAAAAAATAATTTAATTAAAGAACTAAAAAATATTGAAACCATTAAACCAGAGGTATTTTTTGATAAAGAGACAAGATTTGACTTCTTGTTGGAAAAAAAGAAAGAGAAAATTTTTGTTGAAGTAAAGAATGTGACCTTATTTAGGGATAAAAAAACTGCTGAATTTCCTGATGCTATTACTTCTCGTGGGTCAAAACATTTACTTACCCTTATTGATGCCATAAAGAAAGGTTATAAAACCTACTTGTTATTTTTGGTTCAAATTGAAAATATGGAGTATTTTAAAATAGCTAAAGATATAGACACCGAATATTATAATAATTTCTTAATTGCAAAAAAAGCAGGTGTTAATTTTTTAGCTTATAGATGTAATATAAGTATCAAAAAAATTTACATAGAAAAAAAACTTAAAATTATAAATGACTGATTATAAAGAAAAATTCGAAAAAATGAGAATTGCTGGAAACTTAGCTGCAAGGACACTTGATATGTTAACTGAAAATATTAAAGAAGGAATATCAACAGATCATATTGATAAGCTAGGTTATGAATTTATAAGAGATAATGGTGGTTACTCAGCACCACTTTATTATAGAGGTTTTACAAAATCTTTATGTACTTCATTAAATCATGTTATTTGTCATGGAATACCATCTGATAGAATTTTGAGAGATGGTGATGCGGTGAATGTTGATGTTACAGCAATTGTAGATGAGCATTATGGAGATACGAGTAGAATGTTTTCAATAGGTAACACATCTGTAAAATTAAATAATCTTATAGATGCCACTCACGAGTCTATGATGAGAGCAATTAAAATTTTGAAACCTGGAGTAAGACTTGGAGATATAGGTTACGAAATTCAATCTTTCGTTGAAGAAAAAGGTTTTTCAGTTGTAAGAGATTTTTGTGGTCACGGAATAAGTACAACATTTCATGAACCACCAAATATTTTACATTATGGAAGTAAAAATTCTGGTATGGATTTAAAACCAGGAATGACTTTTACAATAGAGCCTATGATAAATGCTGGAAAATATAATGTAAAAATGTTAAATGATGGGTGGACAGCCGTTACAAAAGATAAATCATTATCAGCACAATTTGAGCATACAATCGGTATTACTGAAAATGGTTATGAAATCTTTACAGAATCTGCTAAAGGTTATTCAAAGCCTCCATACTTATAATTAATGATAAAAAGATACTCGCGAAAAGAACTTACTGACATTTGGTCAGAAGAAAATAAATATAAAATTTGGCTTGATGTAGAAGTAGCTGCAGCTCAAGCAATGGAAAAACTTGGTCAAATTCCAAAAGGGGTTTCTTCAACAGTTAAAAAAAAAGCTAAGATAAATGTAAAAAGAATTCATCAAATTGAAGGTCAAGTTAAACATGACGTAATAGCCTTTTTAACCTCAATCACAGAAAAAGCTGGAATAAAAGCTAGGTATTTACATCAGGGAATGACCTCATCGGATGTTTTAGATACTAGTTTTAATATTCAATTGGTTCAATCTGGAAAAATAATTCTTAAAGATTTAGATCAAATTTTAAAAGTATTAAAGAAACAAGCTAGAAAATATAAATTTACACCTTGTATGGGAAGAAGTCATGGTATTCATGCAGAACCAATTACATTTGGATTAAAATTAGCTTCATTCTACGAAGAGTTTAAAAGAAATAGAAAAAGATTTGTTGATGCAATTGATGAAGTATCTACTTGTGCTATCTCAGGTGCAGTTGGTACTTTTGCAAACATAAATCCTAATGTTGAAAAACATGTAGCAAAAAAACTTGGTTTAAAAGTGGAGCCAATTTCAACACAAGTTATTCCAAGGGACAGACATGCATTTTATTTTTCAATTTTGGGAATAATAGCAGGCTCAATAGAAAGAGTTGCAATTGAGATAAGACATCTTCAAAGAACAGAGGTGTATGAGTTACAAGAATATTTTTCAAAAAATCAAAAAGGTTCTTCAGCAATGCCCCATAAAAAAAATCCTATTTTAAGTGAAAATTTAACTGGTCTTGCTCGAATGGTTAGAAGTGCAGTTATACCTGCTATGGAAAATATTGCTTTGTGGCATGAAAGAGATATTTCTCATTCAAGTGTTGAAAGAAATATTGGACCTGATGCTAATATCACAACAGATTTTGCATTGGTAAGATTAACAAATATTCTAGATAATATGATTGTTTATCCCAAAAAAATGTTAGAAAATTTAAATATAACTAAAGGTTTGATTTTTTCTCAAGAGTTGATGCTTGAACTTACAAAAACAGGTCTAAGTAGAGAAAAATCTTACAAAATGGTTCAAACTTATGCAAAAAAATGTTTTGCTGAAAACTTAGATTTGTTTAATGTCATCCAGTCTGACAAATATATAATGAAAAAAATCTCACAAAAAAAATTAAAATCTATTTTTAGTTTTTCAAAACATTTTAAAAATGTAAATTTAATCTTTAGAAGAGTATTCAGATAATGAAAAAAGGTAAAAAACTTTATGAAGGAAAAGCAAAAATTATATATGCAACTTCTGATAAAGATTTAGTAATCCAATATTTTAAAGATGATGCTACGGCTTATAATAATCTTAAGAAATCAAGTATTGAGGGAAAAGGTGTTCTAAACAATAGAATATCAGAACATATTTTAACAAATTTATCTCAAATCGGAATTAAGAACCACTTAGTTAAAAGATTAAACATGAGAGAACAAGTTATAAAATTTGTGGAGATTATACCTATAGAGTTTGTTGTAAGAAATGTAGCGACAGGATCTCTTACAAAAAGATTAGGTATAGAAGATGGAACTGTTTTAAAGGAACCATTGATTGAATATTGCTTAAAAGATGACAAATTGGGTGATCCATTAATCGCTGAGGAACATATTTTAACTTTTGATTGGGCTTCTAAAAAAGAGTTGGAAAAAGTAAAAAAAATGATTTTAAGAATAAATGATTTTATGATTGGTATGTTTAGAGGTGTTGGAATTAAACTTATAGATTTTAAACTGGAGTTTGGAAGGCTTAAATCAAGTGGCAAAAATGAGATTATATTAGCTGACGAAATAAGTCCTGATACATGCAGATTATGGGACAGTATTACTGATAAGAAATTAGATAAAGATAGATTTAGAAAAGATTTAGGTGATTTAATTCCTGCGTACACAGAGGTAGCTAAAAGATTAGGAATCCTTCATGAACAAGCAAATGTTTCGGCGGTAAATGTTACAAAATTATCCTCAGTAAAAAGAAAACGTAAATGAAGATATCAGTTATTATAACTCTTAAAAAAGATGTCCTAGATCCACAAGGTAAAGTAATACAACAAACATTAGATGGTATGGGTTTTAATGATATTAATGAAGTAAGGCAAGGAAAGTATTTTGAAATTGATACTAAGGAAAATGATCCTAAAAAAGCAAAAGATAAAGTTGAAGAAATGTGTAAAAAACTTTTAGCTAATCTTGTTATAGAAAATTATAAAATTATTGAAGTATAATAATTAATGAAATCATCAGTCATAACTTTTCCTGGATCAAATTGTGATAGAGATATGGATGTTGCTTTAAAACAATTTGGCTTTAAAAATAAAATGGTATGGCATAACGATGCTGAAATTCCTAAAAGTGACTTAGTAGTCCTTCCAGGTGGTTTTTCCTATGGAGATTATCTTAGATGCGGAAGTATGGCTTCAAAATCAAAGATTATGAACTCAGTGATTAACTTTGCAAAATCTGGAGGCCTTGTAATGGGTATTTGTAATGGTTTTCAAATATTGGTAGAAACTGGATTAGTTCCAGGTGTTTTATTAAGAAATAAATATTTAGAGTTTATTTGTAAAAATGTATTTGTGAAAATTAACGATAAAAAAAATACATATTTCAAAAATATTAATAAAGATATTGTTGAGTTTCATATTGCACATAACGAAGGTAATTATTTTTGTACTAAAGATCAAATAAAAGAAATTGAGGATAATCATCAAATTGCAATAAATTATTGTAACAAAGATGGAATAATTGAAGATCAATTTAACCCAAACGGTTCAATTAAAAATATTGCTGGAATATTTAACAAAGAAAAGAATGTTTTAGGAATGATGCCGCATCCTGAAAGAATGATAGATTCATCTTTGTCTGGCGAAGATGGTTCGCTTTTTTTTAAAAATCTAATTAATAATTTAAAATGATTGTTAACGAACAGGTAGCAATTGATCATGGTCTTAAAAAAGATGAATACGCAAAAATTTGTGAACTACTTAAAAGAATACCGAATATTACAGAGCTTGGAATTTTTTCAGCTATGTGGAATGAGCATTGTTCATACAAATCATCAAGACTTCATTTAAAAAAATTACCAACAAAAGGAAAACAGGTTATTCAGGGTCCAGGTGAAAATGCTGGTGTAATTGATATTGAAGATAATGATGCAATTGTATTTAAAATTGAAAGTCATAATCACCCTTCTTTTATTGAACCCTATCAAGGTGCGGCAACTGGTGTAGGTGGTATCATGCGAGACGTATTTACAATGGGGGCAAGACCTATCGCAAATTTAAATTCAATTCATTTTGGATCACCACAACACAAAAAAACTAAAAATTTATTAAGAGGTGTAGTTCATGGGATTGGTGGATATGGTAACTGCATGGGTGTTCCAACAATTGCGGGTCAAACAAGCTTTGATAGTTCCTATAATGGTAATATTTTAGTTAATGCAATGACATTAGGTTTAGTTAAGAAAGATAAGATTTTTTATTCAAAAGCAGCAGGATTAAATAAACCTGTGATTTATGTTGGCTCAAAAACAGGTCGTGATGGAATTCATGGGGCAAGTATGGCTTCAGCTAGTTTTGATGAAAAAATTGAAGAAAAAAAACCAACTGTACAAGTTGGTGATCCATTCACAGAAAAATTACTTCTCGAAGCTTGTTTAGAGTTAATGTCTGGAGACTCGATTATTGCTATACAAGATATGGGAGCAGCAGGACTTACTTCATCTAGTATTGAAATGGCATCAAAAGGAAATTTAGGCATAGAAATTAATTTAAACAAAGTTCCCTGTAGAGAATCTAAGATGACTCCATATGAGATAATGCTTTCTGAAAGCCAAGAACGAATGTTGATTGTCTTAGAAAATGGCAAAGAGGAACATGCAAAAAAAATATTTGATAAATGGAATTTAGATTTTGCTGTAATTGGGAAGACAACTAAATCTAAAAAAATTGAACTTTATTTTGATAATCAACAAGTTGCAAATATTCCAGTTAATACATTGGTTGAAAATTCCCCTATGTACGACCGAAAATGGAAAAAAACAAAGCTACCAAAAAAAAATAAAATTAAGAGAGGTGATCTTAAAAATTTAAAGATAATTGATGTTTTAAAAAAAGTTTTAGCTAATCCTAATGTTTGTAGTAAAGAATGGATTTGGCAACAGTATGATCATACTGTTATGGGTGATACTATACAAAAGCCTGGTGGTGACTCAGGAGTTGTTAGAGTACATGGAACCAATAAAGCTGTTGCTGCATCAGTAGATTCTTCTGCTGTGTATTGTTGGGCACATCCACTAACTGGTGGAAAACAAGTTGTTTGCGAAAGTTTTAGAAATTTAATTTCTGTGGGTGCAAAACCGATTGCTATTACAAATTGTTTAAATTTTGGTAGTCCAGAGAACTATGAAAATATGGGAGAGTTTGTAGAGTGTGTCCAAGGAATTGGTGAGGCTGCAGAATACTTAAATTTTCCAGTAGTTTCAGGAAATGTGTCTTTTTACAATCAAACAAAAGAAGAAGGTATTAAACCTACACCATCTATTGGAGGTGTAGGATTGATTAAAGATTATAAAAAAATGATCACGATGGAGTTTAAAGAAAAAAATAATATTGTTTTAGTAATTGGAAAAACTGAGGGTCATATTGATCAGAGTTTACTTGCAAGAAATATCTTGGATCAAAAAAATGGTCCACCACCAGAAATCAATCTTTTTAATGAAAAAAATATTGGTGAAACCTTATTGAAGCTTATTGACAATGAATATATTCAAAGTGCCCATGACGTGTCTTTAGGTGGTATATTAACAGCAGTTTCAAAAATGTGTATTAAAGGAAATAAAGGTATAAATCTTAAAAAACCAAAATATTTAATCAATGAAATTGAATATTTTTTTGCAGAAGATCAAGGTCGCTATATTATTGAGGTCACAAAAAAAGATCAAAAAAAAGTAACCGATTTTCTAAAAAAAAATGCTGTTCATTTTGATGAATTAGGAACAATTAATGAAAATGAGCTGTATATTAACGATAAGACAAAAGTTACAATTGACGAATTAAAAACTTCAAATAAGAATTGGTTAATTGATTATATGAGTAAATAATGGCGATGGATCTGAAAGAAATTGAGAGTTTAATAAAAGATGCTCTAGCTGATGCTATTGTAGAAATTCAAGATTTAGCTGGTGATGGAAATCACTATTCAGCAACTGTAACCTCTTCTCAATTTTCAGGAAAAAGTAAAATAGAACAACATAAAATGGTGTATAATTCTCTTAAGGGTAAAATGGGGAATGAATTACATGCTTTAGCAATTAAAACAAAGGAGCAATAATGGATGATAATACAAAAAATTTAATACAAAATCATATAGATAATAATGATGTATGTTTGTTTATGAAAGGAACACCTGACGCTCCTCAGTGTGGTTTCTCAATGGCGGTTACAAATATGTTAAAACTTTTAAATGTAAATTTTCAAAGTGTTAATGTATTAGAAGATCAAAATATAAGAGAGGGAATTAAGATTTTTAGTGACTGGCCAACAATTCCACAACTTTATATAAAAAAAGAATTTGTTGGTGGATGTGATATTGTTAAAGAAATGTTCGAAACCGGTGAGCTTAAAAAAATTCTAGATGACAAGGGTATTAATTATAAAAAATAATATTATCTTGAATAATATTCGATAACTAAATTTGGTTCCATTATTATAGGATAAGGGACTTCTTCAAATTTTGGAATTCTAACAAATTTAAGTTTTTTATTTTTTTCATCCAATTGTATATATTCAGGAATCTCTCTTTCTTTATTAGCTAAAGCGATGTCAATAATAGCAAGTTGTTTAGACTTATCTCTAATTTCAATTGTGTCTTCTTCTTTAACTAAGTAACTTCCAATATTCACTTTTTTTCCATTAACTCTAACATGGCCATGGTTTATAAGTTGTCTCGCTGAAAATATAGTTGTTGCAAATTTTGCCCTGTAAATAATTGCATCTAATCTTCTCTCTAGTAATCCAATTAAATTTTCTCCAGTATCACCTTTAAGCATTACAGCTTTTTTGTAAATATTTCTAAATTGTCTTTCGTTAATATTTCCGTAATAAGCTTTTAATTTTTGCTTAGCATGCAACTGGATTCCATAATCTGATGGTTTCGAAGTTTTTGTTTGGCCATGCTGACCAGGTCCATAAGCTCTAGTGTTAAATGGACTCTTTGGTCTTCCCCAAAGGTTGACTTTAAGTCTTCGATCTACTTTATGTTTAGAGTTTAATCTTTTTGTCATTTAATAATGGAGGTTTATAAACTTACTCCTCATTTTGTCAATCAACGTTTTTTACCTAGACTAGCAAATACACTGGATAAAATACGCGTTTCTTTATCAGATAGATCCATCTTAAAAAAAATATTTCTTAGATTTTCTAACATTATTGGTTTCTTTTCTTTGGGCTTAAAAAAATTTATTTGCTCTAGATTTTTAATACATAGGTTAAACATATTGTAGATGTCCTTTTTTGAGGCTGGTTTAATTTTTTTTGATTGTTTGAATGGTAATCTCTTAAATTTAATTATGCTTGATACAAATTGGGCAATAATAATTAAACTGTGTGAAAGATTTAACGATTTAAAATCAGTGTTTGTAGGAATTTGTAATGTATAATTTGCATAACTGATCTCATTATTAGATAAACCTGAAGCTTCAGATCCAAATAAAAAAGAAACTTTTTTCTTAAAATCAATCTTTTTTAAATCTTCAAGATTTATATGTTTAATATTTTTATTCCTAAATCTTGCGGATGTAGCAATAACATAATCAACATTTTTAACAGCTAACTCTAAATTATTATAAACTTTACTTTTATTAATTATATTTTTAGCACCAACAGAAGTTGCTAAGATTTTATCATTTGGGTAAATTGGCTTAGGGTCAATTATTATTAATTTATCAAAATTAAAGTTTTTCATTGCTCGAGCGCAAGCACCTATATTTTCAGATAACTGAGGTTTATGTAAAATAAATGAAACATTTTTAGCTGACATAAAATTTAATCTAGACCATGATTTTGATTATAAGATGAAATTTTAGATGGTTTTATATTTTCTAAATATTTTTTATCTACTGACCATATAGAAACTTTCAATGGATAACATTTAGCTGCATCTGATGAATGTTCAGAACCACAATCTCCACCAGGACAAGCAGATAATACTCCCAACAAATCTGTTTCAGCAAAGAACTCAAGATAATCACCAGGTCGTACTGGGCTTGCTTTCATAAAATATTGTTTAGTATCATGAGTAAAACCTGTGCACATAAAAACATTTAATACATCATGAACAATTAATTCTGCTTTTTTAATATCTATGTTTTTTTCTTTGACTAAAGCTCTAGTTAAATTTGAGTGACAACAATAATGGTAATCATTTCCTGAAAGTAATTTTGAAGTATAAGGGTCGCATCTTGTTCCAATTACATCGTGAACGGAGCCTCCATCACTATCATATCCATACCAATCGAGTGTGTCCCATGTAATTGTTGCTAGCGATCTTAAATACGGAATTGTGCTATACATTTTATCACCAACTGAAATATGAGTTCCATAAAGAGCTCTTGTTTTTCCTGAATAAAACTTTTCATCTAAATTATTTTGTTGAAATAAATTTAGATCCCCAACTTGTGGCCCTTCAATACTTTCAATTCTAAAAAAATCTCCATTTGGTACCTCAAAAGTATTTGCATCTCTTGGAGAAATAATAATTTCTTTTTGTCGAACAAGATGTTTTCTTGCTTCAAGTAGAATATCTAAATTGTTATCTTGAATTTTATCATTAGGATAACAAACAACTGGTTTTGCACCTATTCGATAATTTAAATCAGAAGGTTTAATTGAAAACTTTTTAATTTTCATTTTTAAATACTAGCTGGAGCATTATCCTTAAATAATTTGTAATCTAAACTATCCACTAGAGCTTTAAAGGATGCATCTATGATGTTCGTTGAAACACCTATTGTAAACCAATTTTTACCTTTTGAATCAGTACTTTCAATCGAAACTCTTGTTATCGCTTCAGTTCCTGTATTTAAAATTCTAACTTTATAGTCTACAAGCTTTAGATCTTTTAGATAATCTGAATATTTCGCTAATCGATCAACATTTTGTCTTATAGCATTATCTAAAGCATTAACTGGGCCGTTACCTTCCCCTTCACAAATTATTTTTTCACCATCTACTTCTAATTGAGCCTTTGCAGAAGATATAATTTCTCCTAAAGAATTTTTTTTAACTGAAACATCATATTCTGTAATAGAAATATATCTTGGTATTTCACCTATTATTCTTCTCGCCAATAATTCAAATGAAGCATCAGCGCCATCATAACTATAACCTATAAACTCTCTATCTTTTACTTCATTTAAAAGTTTTTTTATTTTTGGATCATCTTCTTTGATATCTATATTTATTGTTTTCAATCTTGAAATTATGTTTGATTTACCTGATTGGTCAGAGATAACTATATTTCTTGAATTTCCAACTTCTTCTGGTTTGATGTGCTCATATGTTTTTGGATCTTTTTGAACTGCAGAAACATGTAGGCCACCTTTGTGTGAAAAAGCAGCAGCACCAACATATGGTAAATGTTTATTTGGTTTTCTATTTAAAATTTCATCTAAAAGTCTTGAGCATTGTGTTAATTTTTTAATATTTTCAGATTTGATATTTAAATCAAATTTAGAGGAAAAATCTTTTTTTAAAAAGAAGGTTGGGATTAATGACATAAGATTTGCATTGCCACATCTTTCACCCAATCCGTTAATAGTTCCTTGAACTTGTCTTGCCCCAGACAAAACCGCAGCTAATGAATTGCTAACAGCATTACCAGTATCATTATGAGCATGAATACCAAGATTTTCACCAGGTATTATTTTAGTCACTTCAGATACAATTTGAGTTACTTCATGAGGAAGTGTGCCGCCATTAGTATCACATAACACAATCCATCTAGCTCCAGAATCATAAGCTGCTTTTATACATTCAACTGCATATTTTGAGTTTGCTTTATATCCATCAAAAAAATGCTCTGCATCAAACATGAATTCTTTTTTGGCTTTAACAAAATGTTTTGTACTTTCTTTAATGTTTTCAAGATTTTCTTCATTAGAAATCTCTAGAGCAATATCTACATGAAAGTCCCAAGATTTACCTACTAAACATACTGCTGGAGTATTAGTATTTAATAAGGCTGATAAACCAGTGTCATTATCTGCACTTCTACCTGATCTTTTGGTCATTCCAAAACTAGTTAATTTTGCGTTTTTAAATTTGTGATTTTTTTGAAAAAACTCAGTATCAGTTGGGTTTGCACCTGGCCAACCACCTTCTATATAATCAACTCCTAGACTATCCAAAGCAAAAGCAATTTTTTCCTTATCTTCTACAGAAAAGTCAACTCCTTGAGTTTGTGCCCCATCTCTTAAGGTTGTATCAAAAATATATAATCTATCTTTACTCATTTAAATTTCCAAATCGTTTTACCATCTTTATCTTCTATTAAAACACCTTTATCAAAAAGCTCATTTCTAATATTATCAGCTTTTTTATAATCTTTGTTTCCTCTAGCTTTGTTTCTTTTTTCAATTAGAGCTAAAATCTCTGACTCTTTAATAGATATTTTATCCCTTTTATAATCAAGCCAATTTTCTTTGGTTTCATTTAAAAGACCTATAAATTGGCAAGCAGAAATAAAAAGTTTTTTATCTTCAACATTTCCTTTTTGCGCTTTTTCATAAAGACTATGAAGATTTGCAATATAGCCAGGAGTATTTAAATCATCATACAGAGGTTTTAATATTTCATATGAAATTATGATTTTATCATCAAATGATACATAAACATTATACCATTTATTTAATGTATTTTCACATTCGACTAATAATTTATCACTCCAATCAAGTGGTTGCCTATAATGAGCACTTAAAAGTGCTAATCTCAAAATTTGACCACTAATTTTTTTTCTAAAATCTTTGATCTTTAGAATATTGCCCTGAGATTTTGCCATTTTTTCATTTGATATTGTGATAAAAGCATTATGTATCCAATAATTTGCAAAATTTTTTGTATTATTTGCACATCTTGATTGTGCTATTTCATTCTCATGATGAGGAAAAATTAAATCAATCCCTCCCCCATGAATATCAAATTCATCACCTAAAAATTTTTTTGACATAGCAGAACATTCTAAATGCCAACCTGGTCTACCTTTACCCCATGGAGAGTCCCACGAAGGTTCATTTTCTAAGGAAGGTTTCCATAAAACAAAATCTTCACTTTTTTTTTTATTATCACTAACTTCAATTCTTGAACCAGCAATCAATTCATCTAATTTTTTATTTGATAACTGACCATAATCTGTAAATTTTTTAACTTCAAAATATACATGGTTTTTATTTTCATAAGCAAATCCATTTTTTATGAGCTCTAAAATCATATCAATCATTTGCTTGATATGTTCTGTAGCCTTTGGTTGATGGCTAGGATTTTTACAATTTAAAAAAGCACAATCTTCATTAAAACTTTGAGTCACTTGTGATGTTAAATCTGAAATTGATATTTTTTTCTCTTGAGAGGATTTAATTATTTTATCATCAATATCTGTGATGTTTCTTATATAATTAACTGAAGAAAATTTATTTTTAAGTAATCTATATAAGACATCAAAAACAACAATAGGTCTTGCATTGCCAATATGAGGATCATCATAAACAGTTGGTCCACAAACATACATACCTACATTGTCTTTATTTATAGGAATAAACTTCTCTTTTTTATTAGTGAGATTATTTGTTAAATAAATATCCATATCCATAGTTTTAGAAATATACTTAATTTTTAGATTTGTGAATCTAATTGATTAGTTTGGAATTTTGCAAACTGGAATAGGGTCCATTTTATGCAAATTTTGTTTTCTTATTTTTTCGTATTCTGCTCTATTTGTAGAATCAGGGTTATTCATAGCCTCTTCTAGTTCATCATATTTTAAACCTAATTGCCCCTCGTCTGTTCTACCATCGTCCCACAATCCATCTGTTGGAGCTGCATTGATAATTTCTTCTAAAATATTTAACTCTTTACCAAGTTCCCAAACTTCTGTTTTATTACAATCGGCAATTGGTGATATGTCAACTCCTCCATCACCATATTTTGTATAAAAACCTACTCCAAAATCCTCTACTTTATTTCCAGTTCCCACTACAATTCCTTTGTTAGCTGCCGCTACTTGATACAGAGTAGTCATTCTTAATCTTGCTCTCGAATTAGCAAAACCATGTTCATTATCGAAATTTGATAAACTATGACTAAAGGCTCGAAACAATTCATCTAAATTAATTGTGTGAGCTTCAACATTTTTGAATTTTTTAATTAACCATTCTTGATGTTTTAAACTCAAATCGTGTTGAAAAGATTTTTGTTTTATTGGCATCGATAACACAATCGTTTTTAAACCAGTCATAGCACTTAAAGTACTAGATACAGAGGAATCTATACCTCCTGATATTCCAATTACAAGTGATTGAGCTTTACTTGGCATATTATCTACATATGCTTTAATCCAACTTGAAATAAATTTTACTTTTTCAGTGACTATCATGATTCTAATCTAGTAATTAAAAGATAAAAAACAATGGCTTAAGATGCCGCTTGAATTGCATCTTTAGAATATCTACTATTCTTTTTAATCTCATCTGAAATTAGAAAAGCTAATTCTAAAGCCTGGTTAGCGTTTAATCGTGGATCACAATGAGTGTGATACCTGGATGATAAGTCTTTATCAGATATTTTTTGTGCTCCGCCAGTACATTCAGTGACATTTTGGCCTGTTAGCTCAATATGAAGTCCCCCTGCATAACTTCCTTCGCTTTGATGACATGCAAAAACATCTTTAACTTCTTTAACGACACTATTAAAAGGTCTTGTTTTGAATCCAGTTGAAGCTTTAATTGTATTTCCATGACATGGATCACAAGACCAGATGACATTTAAACCTTCTTTTTTAATTGCTCTAATTAGTTTGGGTAAATGTTTTGAAACATTATCTGCACCAAATCTTGAAATTAAAGTTATTTTACCTTTTTCATTTTTTGGATTAATTCTATTACATAAGTTTATTAAGTCATCTGCTTTAAGGGTTGGCCCACACTTAATGCCAATTGGATTCTCTATTCCTCTACAAAACTCAACATGACCACCATCTAATTGTCTTGTCCTATCTCCAATCCAAACAAAATGAGCTGAAGTATCATGATATTCACCTGTAGTTGAATCTGTCCTTGTCATGGCTTCTTCAAAAGGTAACAACAAAGCTTCATGAGATGTCCAGAAATTTACTGTATATAATCTATTATTAAAATCTGAAGTTATACCACAGGCCTCCATAAACGCTAAGGCATCTGCGATCCTATCTTCTAATTCTTTAAATCTTTTTGTTTCAGGAGTCTTTTTAATATAATCTTGATTCCATAAATGAACTTTATTTAAATCAGCAAAACCTCCCTTAGAAAAAGCTCTTATTAAATTTAATGTAGCTGCTGACTGTGAATAAGCTCTAAACAATCTTTTTGGATCTGGAATTCTTGATTTTTTATCAAATTCTATACCATTTATATTGTCACCCAAGTAACTTGGGAGTTCAACTCCATCTTTTACTTCTGTTGGTGCGCTTCTTGGTTTAGAAAATTGTCCTGCAATTCTTCCTAACTTTACAACTGGCAACGAAGCTGAGTAAGTTAAAACTAAAGACATTTGAAGCATCAATTTAAAAGTATCTCTAATATTATCAGGATGAAATTCTGCAAAACTTTCTGCACAATCACCTCCTTGCAATAAAAATGCTTTACCATCTACAACATCTGCAAGTTGAGATTTAAGATGTCTTGTTTCTCCTGCAAAAACTAATGGAGGATAATTTCTAATTTTATCTAAAACCATGTTCAACTCATCTTTATCCGGATATTCTGGAATGTGTTTTACAGGGTATTTTTTCCAAGTATTTGTTTTCCAATTTTTCATATTCAACCTGAAAGTGTTTTAACAGACTTTTATCTATATTCAACTCTTCAAATAATTTTTTATAAAATACAAATAAATTGCTTATATTTATTAAAAACTCTCAACTAACTTACTAAGGGCAAACATCCCTGGATCATCAAAATCTTTAGTTTTATCTTCAAACATTCTTGCTCTGCCAATTAAAATTTTCTTTCCCTTAAATTTTTCCAATGCTTCTTTAGTAGATGTTTTAAAAATTTGACTATATTTGATTTCATTTTTTGTTTCTTTAATTTCATTTAATATTAAATCTAAAGTATCTAATATTGTTTTATCACCTAAATTAGTTTTGCCTCTTTCTTTAATTGTTTTTAAACAAATTTCAAAAATTTCAATTATATCCTCATGTTTTAAAAATTTTTTACCTTTTAATATTTTAGAAATATTCATTAAGCAAAACGCAACAATAGTACCAAAACTAGATCCAGATTTTTTTACAAATGCCTGAGAACAGAGCATAAAATTGTATCCTAAATCATCAGTGAAATTGTCTTTATTGTTTACAATTTCTTGAAATCCATTCTGAATAGTGATACCTAAATCTCCATCTCCAATTTTTCCATCAGCTTCATTAAAATCATCATAATATTTCTTTGATTGAATTAATAATTCGTCAAAAATTTTTATCATTTCATCTTTATTAAACATCTTAATTGGTCCAGAAAGGACATTTTGAATTTGATAATAAATTTTTTTCTAAATCTTCTGTAAGTTTAAGAATAGTTATTGACATGCCAGCCATTTCCATTGAAGTCGCATATCTTCCAACATGAGATTTAATAATCTTAATCTTTAACTTTGATAGATTTTCATTTACTCTTTTTGAAATAATATAAAGTTCCTCTAAGGGAGTTGAGCCTAAACTATTAATCATTATTGAAACTTTTTCTTCAGGTTGTAACTTTATATCTTTTAATAATCTTACGCATAAATCATCAACTAATGGATCAGCTTTTCTAAGTTTTTCTCTTTTAATACCTGGCTCACCGTGAATGCCCATGCCTATTTCGATTTCGTCCTCTGTGATTTCAAAGGTTGGTTTGCCAGCTTCTGGTAATATACATGGAGATAATGCTACTCCAAGAGTTCTTATATTTTCATTTGCAAGTGAAGTTAAATCAAATACTTCATCAATAGATTTTCCACTTTCAGCTAAACTACCAGCAATTTTAAAAATATAAATCATACCAGCAATACCTCTTCTCTTTAATCTATCTTCATAAGAAGCGCTGGCTATATCGTCTGCAATAATCAATTTTTTTGTTTTAATTCCTTCTTCTGCAACAATTTCACATGCCATTTCGAAATTCATTACATCCCCACCATAATTTCCCATGATACATAAAACTCCATTTCCATTGTCTCCATTTCTAATAGCTGATGCAATTTGATTGACTGAAGGTGATGCAAATACAGATCCTATTGCACAAGCATCTAGCATTCCTTCACCAATATATCCTGTAAAGACTGGTAAATGTCCTGACCCCCCACCAGTGACTATTCCAACTTTGTTACTAGCTTTTGTGGCTCTAGTGATTACATTCTCGTTATCTTCTGCAAATGAGTAAATATCTGGATGAGAAACAACTAATCCTTGAATAGATTCTCTCACAAAATTTGAAGGTTCATTAATTATTTTTTTCATAATTATAATTTAATACAAATAAATTAATTAACTACTTATGATTTATTATTCTACAGTAACTGATTTAGCTAAATTTCTAGGTTTATCAATATCAAAACCTTTCTTTAAAGCTGAATAATAAGCTAATTTTTGTAGAGGAATTGTTAAAAGAAATGGTAAAAGATCGTCATTGGTACTTTCAACTTCAATTGTTTCCCAAATATTTTCTGAAGTTACTTCATCTGTGCTTTTATTTGTAATAAGTAAAACTTTTGCTCCTCTTGCAATAACTTCTTGCATATTAGAAATTGTTTTTTTGTAATAACTGTCACGTGGAGCAAGGACCACTACTGGCATACCTTCCTCTATTAATGCTAATGGGCCATGTTTCATTTCACCTGCCGGATAACCTTCGGCATGAATATAAGATAACTCTTTTAATTTCAGAGCGCCCTCTAAAGCAATTGGATAAGAATATCCTCTACCTAAAAACATTGAACCTTTCGCATTATTAAAAGTTCCAACAATTGTTTGAACTTTATTGTCAGTTAGTAATGTTTGTTTAATTAGTTCTGGCAATTTCTTTAAATCAATCAACTTTTCAATAAATCTTTTTTTTTCTAAATCTTTTTTCATTAATCCAATTTTTAAAGCTAGAATATATAAAATTAAAATTTGACCTAAAAAAGCTTTTGTTGAAGCTACACCAATCTCAGTTCCACAATGAATTGGTAGAATAAAATTTGAATCTCTTGCAATTGAACTCTCAATTACATTTACTACAGCACAAGTTTTCATTTCATTCTTGTTACATAAATCTAATGCAGCGTAAGTGTCTGCTGTTTCACCAGATTGTGAGACAAAGACATATAAATTATCTTTTTTAAATCTATTTTTCCGGTATCTAAATTCTGATGCTATATCGACATTCACTTCCAATGATGTAAGTTCTTCAAACCAATATTTAGCCATTAAACATGAATGATATGCTGTGCCACATCCAATTAATGTAATTGATGATATTTCATCAATTTTCCAAGGAAAATTATATATATTTATATCGTTATTGTGATTATCAATATATTCTTTAATTCCATTTTTAAGAGTCATTGGCTGTTCTTCAATCTCTTTTGCCATAAAGTGTTTAAACTCACCCTTATCGTAATTTTCTTCATCAGATGAAAGTTCTAATACTTTTTTATTTATTTTAATTCCCTCTTCACTAAAAAATTCAACATAATCTTTTTTTATAAAACAAAATTCACCATCATTTAAATAAGTTATTTTGTTTGTCATGGATTTGAGAGCATACGAGTCTGAACCTAAATAATTTTCATTTGGTCCATAGCCTACTGCCAAAGGTGAGCCTCTTCTTGCACCTACTATTAAATCAGGTTCATCTTTAAATAAAATTCCTAGAGCAAAACTTCCATGTAACAATTTGAGAGTCTTTTTTATTGCATCAACGTAATTATCTTCTTTTAAATGTTCAGTAATTAAATGAACAATAACTTCTGTATCTGTTTGAGATTTAAATTTATGACCTTTTCCAATTAAAAACTTTTTTAATAATGTTGAGTTTTCAATAATTCCATTATGAACTACTGAAACATTATTTGATGAATGTGGATGTGCATTAAGACTATTAGGAACGCCATGAGTTGCCCACCTTACATGACCTATGCCAATAGAACCCTGGATATTTTGTGATAATAAACTTTTTTCTAATTTATCTACTCTTCCCTCAGTTTTAATTTCATTTATTAAACCATCAGACAAAGTAGCTAAACCAGCTGAGTCATAACCTCTATACTCTAATTTTTTCAGAGAATTTATAATTGATGCAGTTACTTGTTTGTTGCTATTTATTCCAATAATTCCACACATAATTATTTATTTTTTCTTTTATAATTTAGTACCTCTGTTTGAGCAGCTCTAGTTAAAGCCAACGATTTACTTTTTACACTTTTTGTGATCACTGAACCTGCGCCAATAACACTTTTTTTATTTAAAGTAACAGGAGCTACTAATGAAGAGTTAGATCCTATAAAAACATTATCTTTGATTATAGTTTTTCTTTTTTTAACTCCATCATAATTACAAGTAATTGTTCCGGCACCAACATTTACATCTTTACCAATTTTAGTATCACCGATATAGGTTAAGTGATTTACTTTAGATTTTTTACCTATTATGCTTTTTTTGATTTCTACAAAATTTCCAATTTTAGAACCTTCTTTCAATGTTGTCTTCGGTCTAATTCTTGCATAAGGACCTATTACTACTTTGTTTTCTATTTTGCAATCTTCAAGATGTGAAAACGATTTTATAATAACATTGTTTCCAACTTTTACATTTGATCCAAACACTACAAAAGGTTCTATCGTAACATTTTTTCCTATTTTAGTATCTGAAGAGAAGTAAACTGTATCAGGTCCAATCATTTTAACTCCTGATCTTAAAAATTTACTTCTAAGGATGTCTTGTTTTTTTTGAAAATTTAATTGTTTCATCTAGGCAATTCTTTATATTAAGTATATATATTTCTTAATTCACAATATATTTCTTAAAAATACTTTTAAATGAGTCAAATATTTACAATTCTTTTCGATTTAGATGGGACTTTGGTTGATACTGCTCCCGATTTAATGAGAGCTCATAATTTTGTAATGAAAAAATTTGGTTATCCAACAAAATCAACAGAAGAAATAAGAAATTTAGTAGGTCAAGGAGCTGGTGCTATGATCGGGCGATCTATTTGGGGACAAGCAAAAAAGGAATTTGGAAAAGTTAAAGATGAAGAAATTAAGAGAGAAATGGTAAAAGATTTTGTTGATTACTATGGAAAAAATATAATAAATGAAAGTACATTAATTAAGGGTGTGAAAAAATTTTTAATATGGGCCAAAGAAAAAAAAATTTCTATGGCTGTATGCACAAATAAACAAGAGCATTTAGCAATAGACCTATTAAAGAAAATTGGAATTTATGATTTTTTTGAATATGTAGCTGGATCAAATACTTTTGATTATTGTAAACCAGACCCAAGACACTTAACTTCGGTGATAGAAATTTTAGATGGTGATATCAAAAAAACTCTCATGATAGGAGATAGTGAAACTGATGCTAATGCTGCAAAAGCAGCTGGGCTTCCTGTTATTTTACTTGAAGATGGATATACTGAAAAAAATATTAATGAAATCTACCATAATCACTTAATAAAAGACTTTGTTGGTGTAGAAAAGATTGTTTCAGAATATCTTTAATATTGATTATTTTTTTTTAACTATTAAAAACATCTCGTTAGTTAGGAGTCATTTTTGATAATACATAATATAAAAGTTTATCCATCCAAAATTCATTTGCCTAAAAGAAAGCAGCTAGCTTGGAAAATTGCTCAAATAGCAAGTGATAACTCAAAATTAAATAAAGACTCAATTGAAATGGCAATTAATAGAATTATTGATAACGCTTCTGTAGCTATAGCATCTTTGAATAGAAAGTCTGTAATTTCTGCAAGAGAAATGGCTTTAAAACATCCAAGAAAAAATGGAGCAACAGTAATTGGTGTTAACTCTAAATTAAAATTTGATTGTGAGTGGGCAGCTTGGTCTAATGGCACTGCCGTAAGAGAACTTGATTTTCACGACACGTTTTTAGCTGCAGATTATAGTCATCCAGGAGATAATATTCCGCCTTTATTAAGTGTTGCACAACAAAATAAGAAAAGTGGTTTAGATTTATTAAGAGGAATTATTACTGCTTATGAAGTACAAGTAAATCTCGTAAAAGGTATCTGTTTACATAAACATAAAGTAGATCATATAGCGCATTTAGGACCAAGTGTTGCAGCAGGATTAGGTACATTATTAAAACTAAACACTGAAACCATATATCAGGCGGTCCAACAAGCACTTCATACAACAATATCTACAAGACAATCTAGAAAAGGAGAAATATCAAGTTGGAAAGCATATGCGCCAGCTCATGCTGGAAAACTTGCAATAGAAGCCGTTGATCGAGTAATGAGAGGTGAAGGTGCTCCTAGTCCAATTTACGAAGGTGAAGATAGTGTAATTGCTAGAATTTTAGATGGAAAAAATGCTAAATATAAAGTTCCTTTACCGAAAGTAAATGAAAGCAAAAAAGCAATTTTAGAGACTTACACAAAAGAGTATTCAGCGGAATACCAATCTCAGGCTTTAATTGATTTAGCAAAAAAATTAAAAGTTAAAATTCCTAATCTTAATAAGATTAAGAAAATAGACATTTTTACAAGTCATCATACGCATTATGTAATTGGCACAGGCGCAAATGATCCACAAAAAATGGACCCTAACGCTAGTAGAGAAACTCTCGACCACTCCATAATGTATATATTTGCCGTTGCTTTAGAAGATGGAGATTGGCACCATGTAAAATCTTACACTAAATCAAGAGCAAACAGAAAAAGTACCATTAAAATTTGGAAATCAATTAAAACTTATGAAGACAAAAAATGGACTAAAAAATATCATGATCCAAATCCAAAAAATAAATCTTTTGGTGCTAGGGTGGTGATTACATTAAACAATGGTAAGAAAATAACAGAACAACTTGATCGAGCAGATGCACATCCTTATGGTGCTAGACCGTTTAAAAGAGAAAATTATATAAATAAATTCTTAACTTTAACTGATGGAATACTTAACAAAAAAGAATGTGATAGATTTTTGAAAACTGTCCAAAATCTTAAAAATTTAAAAGCAGGTCAATTACATAAATTAAATATAGAAGTAAGTAAAAAATATCTCAAAAAAAATATTAAAAAAGGAATTTTTTAATGCACTTTATTGAAAAAGAACCAGGTCAGAAAAGAATAGACTTCAATGATAAATTAAAATCAAATAAAATTTTAAGAGTACCAGGTGCTTACAATCCTTTAACTGCTAAATTAATTGAAGAAATTGGCTATGATGCTGTTTATGTTTCGGGAGCTGTTATGGCAAATGATTTAGGATTTCCAGATATAGGTTTAACAACATTGCAAGATGTAAGCACAAGATCTTATCTAATATCACGAGTAACTAACTTACCAACTATTGTTGATATTGATACAGGTTTTAAATCTTGCACAGAAACTATAGAAATTTTTGAACAATTTGGGATAACAGCTGTTCATTTAGAAGATCAGATAGAAAGAAAAAGATGTGGGCACTTAGATAATAAAGAACTTATTTCTACCAAAGATATGGTTAATAAAATCAAACAATGTGTTTCAGCTAAAAAAGATAAAAACTTTAAAATCATTGCAAGATCAGATGCTAATGGTGTTGAAGGAATTGATAAAATGATTGATAGATGTAAAGCATATATAGATGCTGGAGCAGAAATTATATTCCCAGAGGCTTTACAGAATGAGAAGGATTTTGAAAAAGTAAGAAAAGAACTTCCATGTTATTTGCTTGCAAATATGACTGAATTTGGCAAATCTAAATTATTTAATTATAAAGAGCTAGAAGAGCTAGGTTATAATATAGTCATTTACCCAGTAACCACTCAACGCCTAGCAATGAAAAATGTTGAAGATGGACTGAGAGACATTTATGCAAATGGACATCAAAACAATATCATAGATAAAATGCAGACCAGAAAAAGATTATATGAGCTTGTTGATTATGAGAAATATAATAGTTTAGACGAAAAAATTTATAACTTTAGTACTGAAGGGCACGATTAATGGGTGACGAAATCAAAAAAGGATTACTTGGAATAGTTGTTGATGAAACTGAAGTTTCAAAAGTCATGCCCGAGATCAACTCTTTAACATATAGAGGTTATGCAGCTCAAGATTTGTGTGCAAAATGTAAGTTTGAAGAAATTGCTTATCTTATCCTAAATGGTGAACTCCCTAATAAAAAACAGCTTAAAAATTTTGAAAAACAAGAGAGAAGTGAGAGAAAACTTTCTAAAACTATATTAGAGGATATAAAAAGATTTCCTAAAAAAGCCCACCCTATGGATGTTGCAAGAACTTCTGTAAGCATTATGGGATTAGAAGATAGAGAAACTAAAGATAATTCTCCAAAAGCAAATATGAGAAAAATTATGAGAATATTTGCTAAAACCCCAGTTGCTTTAGCAGCTTTTTATAGAGCAAGAAAGGGAAAGAAAATCATACCTCCAAAAAAAAATCTCTCTTTCTCAGAGAACTTTTTTCATATGTGTTTTGGCAAAGTACCAAATAAAGACATTGTTAAAGCATTTGATGTTTCTTTAATTTTATATGCAGAGCACAGTTTCAATGTCTCTACTTTTACAGCACGAACTATAACAAGTAGTTTATCTGATATCCATGGCGCAATCACTGGCGCTATAGCAAGTTTAAAAGGTCCTTTGCATGGTGGTGCTAATGAGGAAGTTATGCATATGATGAATAAAATTAAGAAACCTGAAAATGCTTTTACATGGATTAATAATGCTTTAAAAAATAAAGATGTTGTAATGGGCTTTGGTCATAGAGTTTACAAAAGTGGAGACTCAAGAGTTCCTACAATGAGAGAATATTTTGGAAAAGTAGCTAGACTTAAAAAGGATAAAAAATTTGAAAAAATTTATGATATAATTGAAAAAGTAATGATAGAAAAAAAAAATATTCATCCTAATGTAGATTATCCCACAGGGCCAACTTATCATTTAATGGGATTTGATACTGATTTTTTTACTCCAATTTTTGTAATTGCAAGAATAACAGGTTGGTCTGCACATATAATTGAACAACATGCAGCAAATAAATTAATCAGACCTTTAGCAAGCTATAAAGGTAGCAAATATAGAAAAGTACTAAATTTAAATCAAAGATAGTTTATTCTTTTTCAATTTTAGCAAATCTTCCGTTGCAAACAATTTCACATTTAAAATTGTGTTTTTCTACAAATTCATCAATTGATTGTTTTACGCCTGGAGCATAAGTTAGATCATAATCGTCACAAAGAACTGTGCCATTATTCTCAATCACTTCTTTGCAACAATTAAGGTCATTCATTACAGTACTATATTCGTGCCCTCCATCTAAAAAAACATAGTTTACTTTAGACATATCTATTTTCTTTAAAATTTTATTAGAATTACCTTTTATTAAATGCACATTATCTTTAAATTTATCAAGAAGACGTTGGACTGCACTTAAACTGTAGGGGTCCTCTCTTTTAATATATTTATACCATAATGTTTTTAAAGGATTAGAAAATTTTGTATTAGGAATAATTTCATCTTTATTCTCATCACTCTCTTCAAACAAATCTAACCCTATAAATTTAAAATCGTTTTTATGAATTTTGTAAAGTAATTCGCATACATTTCTTGCCGTAACACCATGAAATACCCCAACTTCAAGGAAAATTTTGGGTTTTTTCTTTAATACTTCATCAAGAAAAAAACTACCTACACCAGGTTGTTTTAAACTAGTTTTACGAAAATATTTTTTATACTTCAACTTAATAAGGCTGCAATACCAAATGCAACTAATGTAAATATTATTACTTTCATAAGTTTTTTATTAATTAAATGCTTCTGCCCAAGTACCTTGTGTTGAAGCTTTAGAATATTCTGTTGCACGCCCTTCAAAGAAGTTCATATGCTCAACTGCGTTTAACATTGTATCTAACCATCCTAGTGGATTCTTTTCAACATCGTATATTGGTTCTAATCCTAACTGTACTAGTCTTCTATTTCCAATGAACCTTATATAATCTTTAACTTCTTGAGCTGTTAAACCTTCCATAGGACCCATTTCAAAAGCTAAATCAATAAATGCATCTTCATGTTCAATAATAGTTCTGCACGCCTCATAAAGTTCTTTTTTTAGTTTGGGTGTCCATATTTCTGGATTTTCATTAATAAACTCTTTAAAAATTCTTATCATTGAATTGCAATGAAGAGTTTCGTCTCTAACGGACCAAGTAACTATTTGACCCATACCTTTCATTTTATTATGTCTTGGAAAATTTAATAAAATTGCAAAGCTGGCAAACAATTGTAAACCTTCTGTAAAAGCACTGAATACAGCCACAGTTTTTGCAATATCTTCTTTAGAATTTACATTGAAGTCTTGCATGTAATCATATTTATCTTTCATTTCTTTATATTTCATAAAAGCTGAATATTCAGACTCCGGCATCCCAATTGTATCTAAAAGATGAGAGTAAGCAGCTACATGCACTGTTTCCATCGCGGCAAAAGCTGTCATCATCATCAATACTTCTGTCGGTTTAAAAACAGTTGTGTAATGTCTCAAATAACAATTATTGACTTCAACATCTGCTTGAGTAAAAAATCTAAAAATTTGCGTTAACAAATTTTTTTCAGAGGCACTTAAACTTTTTTGCCAATCTCTAACATCATCTCCTAAAGGCACTTCTTCTGGTAACCAATGAATTCTTTGCTGAGTTAACCATGCATCATAGCACCATGGGTATCTAAATGGTTTGTAAACTGGATTTTCAACTAATAAACCCATTTTTTTTGGTTGAATAATTTCTTTTTTTTCAGATTTTATAATTTCTGAATTTACTTTTTCTGCTACTGACATGATAGGCACTCCTCGTATTCCGGTTCTTCAGTTTTGGTTGCTTTATTTTTATAAACATTAGCCATAATATCAGTTGATTTTGCATCATTAATATTTTCGGCTCTTTGAATCGATTTTGATCTACAATAGTAAAGGCTTTTTAAGCCTTTTTTCCATGCATCAAAATGAATTTTATGTAACTCTTTTTTGTGAACATCTGCTGGTAAAAACAAGTTAACTGATTGGGCTTGAGATATAAAAGGTGTTCTATCACCACTTAATTCAATAATCCAAGCTTGATTTAATTCAAATGCAGTTTTGAAAACATCTTTTTCCAAATCTGTCAAAAAATCTAAATGATTTACTGAGCCTTGGTTTGTAGTGATTGTAGACCAGGTTTCATCATCATTCTTACTATGTTCATCTAAAATTTCCTCTAAGTATCTATTTCTAACATTAAATGAACCTGAAAGAGTTTTGTGTGTATAGCTATTAGCTGCAATTGGCTCTACTCCTGGAGATGCTCCGCCACAAATTATTGATATTGATGCAGTTGGTGCTATTGCTGTTTTATTAGAGAATCTTTCTTTATAACCATACTCTTCAGCATCGGGACATGCTCCTCTTTCTTCAGCTAAATCTTTTGAGGCTTGATTAACTTTTTCATGGATATTTTTAAATATTTTTTTATTCCAAGATTTCGCCATAACTGACTCAAGTGGAATTCTATTTTTTTGTAAAAAAGAGTGAAAGCCCATTACACCTAAACCAACACTTCTCTCTCTTTCAGCCGAATATTTTGCATCTTTAAATTGATCAGGGGCTTTATTAATAAAATCAGATAATACATTATCTAAAAATCTCATCACATCACCAATCATATCTGGATCATCTTTCCACTCTTCATACTTTTCTAAATTTAGTGAAGATAAACAACAAACAGCTGTTCTATCCCTTCCATCTTTATCAATACCTGTTGGTAAAGTTATCTCGCTACATAAGTTAGAAGTTTTAACTGTTAAATTTGCAAGCTTATGATGTTGTGGAATTTGTCTATTAACGGTGTCAATATAGATAATATAAGGTTCACCAGTTTCAATCCTAGCTGTTAATAATCTTATCCATAAATTTCTAGCTGAAATTGTTTGTTGGACTGTACCATCAGCTGGACTTTTTAATGCCCATTGCTCATCAGTTTCAACCGCTCTCATAAATGCATCTGAAACTAAAACACCATGGTGTAAATTTAGAGCTTTTCTATTTGGATCACCACCAGTCGGTCTTCTCATCTCTATAAATTCCTCAATTTCAGGATGATCAATTGGAAGATAACATGCAGCAGAACCTCTTCTAAGTGATCCTTGGCTAATTGCCATTGTTAATGAGTCCATAACTTTAATAAATGGAATTATCCCAGAGGTTTTTCCAACTTTACCAATTTTTTCACCAATCGATCTTAGGTTGCCCCAATAACTTCCTATCCCTCCACCTTTTGCCGCAAGCCAAACATTTTCACTCCAAAGGTCAAGAATGCCTCCTAAGCTATCTGAAGCTTCATTTAAAAAACATGAAATTGGTAATCCTCTTTTTGTTCCACCGTTTGATAAAACTGGCGTAGCAGGCATAAACCATAAATTACTTATGTAATTATATATTCTTTGAGCATGAAGATTATCATCTGAATAAGTACTTGCTACTCTTGCGAACAAATCTTGATAAGATTCGTTGTGACCTAGATATCTATCTTTTAAAGTTGCTTTACCAAAATCAGTTAAATTTGAATCTCGAGATCTGTCAATTTTAATAATTATTCCTTTATCATTTTGGAATAATTCTGTTTCATTATTAAGTGAAAAAAGATCAGGTCTATTGTCTTTTGAAATTTGTTTAACTTCAGGGTTATATTCAGAGACAGCTTTCTTTAGGGCTTGAGATAAATTATTATTCATATTTTATGTATTATATTTGTCAATTTTGGTGAAAACAACTATATGTTGTATACACATAGTGTTAATACACTATATAATCAGCAAATCAATAGAACATTTATAGAACATTATAAAAATATTTCAATAAAAAAATTAAAAAAAGAGTAAGTAATTAGATGATGAATCAAAATTTGAAAATTGATCCATATGGATTTAGAGAATATGACGCGCGTTGGTTGTACGAAAAAGACATAAATTTAGCAGGGATAGAGAATCTTGGCAAAGGTTTAGGTACTCAAATAATAAAAAATACAAAAAAAAATAATCCAAGAATTATAGTTGGTCATGATTATAGATCTTATAGTGAAGAAATAAAATTAGCTCTTAAAAAAGGTTTAATTTCAACAGGATGTTTTGTGGAAGATATTGGTCTTTCATTGTCACCAATGGTTTATTTTGCACAATTTAATTTAGATGCAGATGCAGTTGCAATGGTTACTGCAAGTCATAATGAGAACGGTTGGACGGGTGTAAAAATGGGTATCAAAAAAGGATTAACTCACGCTCCAGAGGAAATGAAAGAACTAAAAGATATTACCTTAAATGAAAATTTTTTAAAAGGTCAAGGCTCTGAAAGACAGATAGAAAATTTCCAACAAATTTATAAAGATGATTTAATAAATAAAAATAAAATTAATAAAGCTTTGAAAGCAGTAGTTGCTTGTGGAAATGGAACTGCTGGAATATTCGCTCCAGATATTTTAAGGGGAATTGGGTGTGAAGTAATAGAACTTGATTGTAAATTGGATTGGACTTTTCCAAAATATAATCCTAATCCAGAAGATATGAAAATGCTACATGCTATTGCTAAAGCAGTTAAAGATAACAAAGCAGATATAGGTTTTGGATTTGATGGTGATGGAGATAGGGTTGGTGTTATTGATAATGAAGGCAACGAAATATTCTCAGATAAGATTGGATTATTAATTGCAAGAAATTTATCTTCAAAACATAAAAATTCAAAATTTGTGGTTGATGTAAAATCAACAGGATTATATTCAAAAGACAAAGTTTTATTAGATAATAATTGCGAAACTATTTATTGGAAAACAGGACACTCTCATATAAAGAGAAAAGTTAATACCGAAAAAGCTTTAGCAGGCTTTGAAAAAAGTGGTCATTTCTTTTTCAATCATCCATTAGGTTATGGTTATGACGATGGAGTTAACTCAGCTATTCAAGTATGTCATCTATTAGATAATCAGGCCAATAAAGTTTCAGATATAATTAAAGATTTACCAACCACATATCAAACACCAACGATGGCTCCATTCTGTAAAGATGAAGAAAAATACAAAGTTGTTGAAGAATTAGTTAAACAAATTATTGATATAAAAAATGATAAAATTTTAATTGATGATCAGATTATAACTGAAGTGCTGACTGTAAACGGTATAAGATTTTCTTTTGAAGATGGTTCTTGGGGATTAATAAGAGCATCTTCAAATAAACCATCACTAGTTATAGTAACCGAAAGCCCCAAATCAGACGCTAGAAAAAAGAAAATATTTGAATTTATAGACGATTTACTAAAAAGAACTGGTAAGATTGGTGAGTATGATCAAAAAATTTAATTTAAGAGAAAAAAGCTTAATAATTCTTAGTGAATAGTCTCTTTAAATTAAATTTCTCCTTAATTAACAAGCTTAAAAATAGAACGTGAAGAAAATGACCTATATGGCGCATTCTTTCTTGTTCAAAGCCAGCAAACATATGTGTTAGGATTATCATCCAAAGATAAATCAAGAATATTGAAGACATGGCCTTACCTTTTGAAAAACTACTTACATCTCTAATTTTCATTAAACTTCGAATAAGGATCGTTGTAAAAAAAAGATAAATAATAACGTAATAAGTTTGCACAATTCTAACTTTGAGAGAATTTGAAAATTTATATTTTTTAATTTTATCAAAAATATCAAAATATTTACTCCAACCAATTGGCTTATAACCATGATCAAAAGCAAAATGTCCATGAGTTGAAATAAAATTGAATTTTACTATTGAAAAATAATTTATAGGATCTTCAATAATCAATTCAATACCTTTGTTTAAACATTTTTTTGTTTTGTAAATCATTCCCACGTTGTTCCATTTACTTAATTTACCTACTAAAGATGGATGTTCAAAGTTAATATCAGAGTCATCCTTATAAAATTTTTCATACTCATAAATACGATCAAAATTCATATTGCAAGTTCCATTATAAACATCCCATCTCTTAAGAACTTGAATGACTTGAAGCCCAACCCATGATGAATTTCCAAAAAAATCTAGTTCAATCTTATTTTTAACACTCGGTAATATAGATATTAAAACAAATAGAGAAAAAATAATTATACTTCTTAGGATCTTATATTCTAATTTAATAAAACAAATCGTAATAAAAATAAGACATATAAAAAAAGGATGACTAAAAGCACTCCAAGTATAAACTAATAATATAGCAACAAGATAAATATATATTTCATATTTTAATTCAAGTTTTTCTATAAATCTAAAATAGTTATAAATAAATAATAAAAAAAATAATGTAGTTAAATGAGTATAATGTAAATAGTTTTCATAAAATATATATGAAAGAGATATAGTTATAAAGAACAAAGATATCAAAAATAAATTTATTCTACTAAGTTTTAAAATTTCACTAAGTTTAAAAAAAATTATAATTGATATTATTGATATAGTAATATTAATTAAATGAATTACTTTTGAGATTGTTAAATAATCAGCTCCAAATATTTGTACAATAAAACCAACTAATAAATTCCACAATGGAGGTTGATAATGGATATAATATATAGATGATAAAAAATTTTTTTCTAATAAATTTAAATCTAATACCTGCCACATAGTTGCAAAAATTTCATGATTTGGATGAATTCCAGCTAAATAAATTATGATTCTTGATATTAAAAAGATGATAATTGTAATTATTAAGATATCTTTATTCTTTATTTTAATCATAATACAAACTAGAGATTGGTTGTATTTATATATTGTCAATAACAATTAGCATCAAGTCTAATTCAATATTCAACTAATAAGTGTTCCAAACAATTAAGAGAATCGATTATAATATAATTTGAGGTGATGGAGGGAGACTGAAATCACCTCTTTTTTTTTTGTTAATTATTTATACCTAATAAATTATCCTATATATTTATACTATGTCAGACAGAAAAATCAGATCGGTTGCTAAAACTTTTTCTTGGAGGCTTTTTATATTTATTTATTGGTCAATTTTTGGCTATATATTTACAGGAACCTTTACTGGTGCTGGAATATTGGGATTTGGTTCTATAATTCCACTTTTCTTTTATTATTTTCATGAAAGAATTTGGAATAGAGTTAAATGGGGCCTAAATTAAAAAAAATTTCTAAATAAATTTTTGAAGTTTATCAGAAACAATCACTCTTTTATTATTTATGTAATCTTCGTGATTTTTTTCTATGCTTTTTAATTCATAAAGATAATTAACCATCACCCCAAAAGATCTCTCAAATCCAACATCTGAGATATTCGCATTAACTACTATATCATCAATAATTGCACCGTTACCTAAATGAAATCTACAAACATCATTTACTGGAAGTAATTTTTTATTTTTTTCATTCACTAAGTAATGTGCAACTAATCTGATTATAGCCTCTTTATTTGAAGCTATTCTTGTATCACCTATTTTTAAATCTTTTGATTTTAGAAAAGAAATACTTTCGTAAGGTATTTTTCCTAATATATTTTTAATTTTACTTTCCTCTAAAGTTAGAAACCAATTCCTAAAACCTACTATTGGTGAAAGAGTACCAAAATTCTTAACATTTGGTAACTCTTCTTGCAATTCATAAACAACTCTTTTGATCAAAAAATTTCCTAGAGTAACTCTTGATAAACCTTCTTGACAATTACTAATAGAATAAAAAGTTGCCGTATCATATTTCTTATCACCTTCAGATCTTGGTTTCTTAATTTCTTGAATTGATTTACCTAAACCATTCGTCAATGCTACTTGAACAAAAATTATAGGTTCATCCTCTAAAGCTGGGTGAAAGTAAGAAAAGAACCTTCGATCCTCTCCTAAACGTCTTTTTAACTCATTCATATCTTTAATTTTATGAACTCTTTCATATTGCATAATTTTTTCTAAAATGGCAGCTTTTGTATCCCAAGTAATTTTTGTTAATTTTAAAAAACCTGGATTAAACCATGATTTAAATAATTCTCGAAGATCATCATCTAATACTTGTAAGTCTTTATTTTCATCTAAAATTTTTAATAAATCTTCTCTTAATGAAACTATTGTAGAAATTCCATTTGGCGACATATTCATACGTCTAAAAAGTTCTCGTCTTTTACCTTCTGACACATTAAAAAGTCTAGAAAGATTTATATCGGTTTGAGTCTTTTTATAGTTATCTATAGCTTCATTTACTTTAGTATGACTTGGTTTATATTTTTCATTGATTTTTTTAAAAAATAAAAGTTTATTATCAGGGGATAATGTTTGATATAAATCAGTTATATCTCTAGCGACTGTAATACCAAAAGCAGCACCTTTGTTTGAAATTAAATCATCACATAAAGAAATAATTGAGTCTAAATTATCTTTTTTAATTTCACTTTTTTTAAATAATTTTTGACCTACGTCAGCGATTGATGAAATAATGTCTTTTAAATTAAACATATGAGATCTTATAACCCTCTAATCTTAATTTTTTACTAGTTTATACTCAAATACTCAATAAATGATCTAATTGAGACAATAATTAAAAAAGTTCCAAATATTTTGCTCAAGATTTTTTTATTAATTTTATATACCGCTTTGGCTCCTAATCTTGCCATTATCATTGTCACAGGAACAAAAACTAAGAATCCCAATAAATTTATATAACCTAAACTAAATGGCGTATTTACATTATCTATAACTTTTCCTCCAATTATCATTGTAATAGATCCACTCAAAGCGATTAAAAATCCAACTGCAGCTGCAGTTCCAATTGATTTTCTTATATCATATCCAAACGTTCTCATAAATGGTACCATCAACGATCCACCTCCTATTCCTAAAGGCACAGATATAAAACCAATAACTACTCCAGATATATTTTTAACTAAATCAGAAATTTTTTTTGGGTTTTCAACAAGCTTTTCCCTTAAAAAAATAAAAAAAAATCCTACCATAAAGGCAAATATTGAAAAAAATAATACTAGCGCTGGAGTTTTTAAATTTACTGCCAAAAAAGTTCCAGCAATAACACCAAATAAAATAAATATACCAAATGACTTTACCATTTTAAAGTCAACAGCATCATACTCCATATGGGTTTTTGTTGATACAACTGATGTTGGAATAATTATTGCTAAAGATGTTCCAACTGCAAGATGCATTCTAGTAACAATATCAAAATCTAAAACAGAAAACGCATAATATAAAGCAGGAACCATAATAATACCTCCTCCAACACCTAATAACCCAGCCATAAAACCTGCAACAGCTGCTGCCATTGCTAATACAGCTAATAGGTTAACAATTTCATTAAAGTTTATATTTTCCATCATGAATTAACTTGATTTGCCTTTTCATTATTTTGAACAATAGTCATTATATGTTTTGCTTTTTGAAAATCGGAGTCTCTTGCCATCATATTATCACTTAAATATCTCTTCCATTCTTTTGATCCAACTTGACCATGATATAAACCAACAGTATGTCTCATAATATGATTAACTTTTGTGCCTGATTTAACTTCTCTATCCAAATATTCTAAAAGTTTTTCAGCTACTTGTTCTCTAGTTGGGTTATCTTTTGTTTTAAATATTTCTTTTTCTATTTCTACTAATGAATAAGGATTTTGATAAATTGATCTACCTATCATAACACCATCACAAAATTTTAAGTGGTTATCTATTTCATCTATTTTTGAAATTCCACCATTGATAATAATTTCTAATTCTGGATTTTTTTTTTTAATTTCATAAACCATGTTGTAATTTAATTTTGGAATATTTAAATTTTGTTTAGGAGATAACCCTGTTAACATTGCTTTTCTAGCATGTAGAATAAAAGTCTTTGCTCCTGCGTCACGCATTTTATGAATAAAATTGTTTAAATAATTAAATTCCTCCGTGTCATCAAAACCAATTCGTGTTTTAGCAGTTACAGGTATATTGCAAGAATTAACCATAGAATTTATACATTCTGCAACTAAGTCTGGTTCTTTCATCAAACAAGCGCCAAACATGTTTTTTTGAACCTTTTTACTAGGGCAACCTAAATTTATATTAATTTCATCATAGCCCATATCTTCAGCTATTTTTGCTACTTCAGATAACTCCTCTTTATCAGACCCACCGACTTGAAGTGCTAGTGGTTTTTCTTCAGGGCTATATGACAAAATTTTTTTTCTATCCCCATAGATAGCTGATTTTGTAGCTACCATTTCAGTATAAAGAAGCACGTTTTTACTCATTAATCTTAAGAAAAACCGATCATGTCTATCGGTGCAATCCATCATTGGTGCAACTGAAATTTTTCTATTTATATTTTTTTTAATATCCAAGAGGTTTACCCATTATTTTATCAGGTAGCCAAGTCACTATTTCCGGAAAAATACATAAAATAAGTATAGCTAGAGCCATTATGATCATAAATGGAATTGAGCCTTTTAAAATTTCTGACAAACTAACATCAGGAGTAATACCTTTAATAATATAAAGATTTAATCCAACCGGTGGAGTTATTAATCCTATTTCCATATTAATTGTAAATACAATTGCAAACCAATACGGATCAAATCCTAAAGTTGTTATAACTGGTAATAATATTGCTGAAGTCATAACAATAACTGCTACTGGCGGTAGAAAGAAACCTGCTATTAACAGAAATATATTTATTAAAATAAATACTACCCATTTATTTGAGCTTAACTCTACCATGCTTTGCGCTAGTGATTGAGTTACATAAAGTTGAGAAAGTGTAAAAGCAAACAAATAAGAGGCTGCAATAATAAACATAATCATTACACTCTCTTTCATTGAGACTTTGACAATATTCCATATCTTTTTTGGTTGGTAAATTTTATAAACAACTGCAATTAATACAAAAACTAAAAAAGCACCTACACCCGATGCCTCAGAAGGAGTTGCTACCCCTCCATACAATACATATAAAACACCAGCAATGATTGCTAGGAATGGAAGTATTCTTGGTAATACCTCAAGTTTTTCTTTTAATGTTGGGGGCTTCCTGTTTTTTAATGCCTTTGCAGAGTCTTTATCTATAAAGTAACTATGTATGAGTGCCCATATAGCAAACATCCCAGCTAACATAAATCCAGGTATTAACCCACATAAGAATAATCTTCCTATAGATGTGCCTGTGGCAATTCCATATACTATTAAAACTATACTAGGTGGGATCAAAACTCCTAATGTTCCACCTGCCGCTATGGTTCCAGTAGCAATTTGATCTGAATATCCTCTTTTTCTCATCTCAGGAATTCCCATAGTCCCAATCGCAGCACAAGTTGCAGGACTTGATCCACTTAATGCAGCAAAAATTGAACAAGCACCTATATTTGAAATCACTAATCCACCAGGTAATCTCCATAGCCATCTATCTAATCCAGTATATAAATCTTTTCCTGCTGGAGAATTTGCAACGGCCATTCCCATCAAAATAAACATTGGTATAGACAGCAGAACAAATGAATTAAGTCCTGCATAAAAAGTTTCAGCAAATACATCTAACATTTGCAATCCTTCAAAAGCAACTAAAAGAGCTATTGATACAAAGCTTAAACCAAATGCAATTGGTATTCCTGAAAATAAAACTATTAAAGTAAAAACAGCAACTATTATAGCAATAAATAATGGGTCCATTAATTTACATCCTTCTCATCAGCAAGTTTGATGATTTCAGCAATATACTGCAAAATCATTAGTGCTGCCCCAATCATCATTGATGAGTATGGAATCCATAAAGGAGGGTCCCAAACAGTACCAGTCGAATAATTTTTAGTAAATGCTTCTTCAACCATTAAAAAACCAAAATAGAATAAAATTAAGAAAAATAATAAACTTACTAATGAAGTAAAAATCTTAAGTCTTAAAACATTTTTTTTAGATAAAAAATCATAAATCCATTCCATGCTAACATGAGCTTTTTCACTTAATACATATGCACTTCCAATAAAGGTTGAAGCTACAAGAAGCATTGTAACTAACTCAGTTTGCCAAGTAATTGCTCTTTGAAAAAAATATCTTTCAAATACAAGCTCAACAATTACTAAAATTGATAAAAGTAATGCTAAGACTGCAAATGCCCCGCATGCTTTCGCAACTAAATCACAAAATTTTAGATATTTATTTTTCATAAAAAAAACCCCTACTTAAAAAAATTAAATAGGGGTTCTTTATATATTATTTTAATCTACTGCTAAAGCCATTTCCATTAGCTTGTCGCCACCTGGAACTTTTTCAGCAAATGCTTTATGAGATGATTGCTTTGCAATCTCAACCCATGCAGCATGATCTTTTGCATCCATATAAACTAATTTAACACCAGCAGCTTTATAAGCGTCTTCAAATTTTTTATCTAAGTTTTCAACTTGAGCTGTCATATACTCTTCAGCAACTTTTCCAGCCTTCATTAAAGCTTTTTGTTGATTAGCGTTTAATTTATCAAAACTCATTTTTGACATTAAAATTGGCTCGTACATAAACCATAAACCAAATTTTCCTGGAGGTGTTGCACAAGTAACCTGTTCGTAAATTTTATAACTTACAAAACTTCCAGAGCTTGTATTGGCACCAGTTAGTACACCAGTTTGCAAACCAGTATAAATCTCGGAAGAAGGCATACTCTGAATTCCAGCACCAGCTTGCTCTAACATTTGGTTAAATGCTTTACCTGCTGCTCTCATTACTTGTCCCTTTGCATCACTTGGATTTTTAATACATTTTGTTTTTGAAGCAAAACCGCCGCCTAACCAAGCATCAGATAGAACAACAACACCAGCGTCATTGATTATCTTTTTAATCTCAGTCATCATCGGACCTTTATTAAATCTTAATGCATGCTCATGATTTTTTACAGTTCCTGGCATTAGAGTTGCATCAAACTCCGGATGAAATTTAGATGCATATGCTAATGGAAAAGCAGAAATATCTAATTGACCTGTTGTCATAGGTTTCCACTGTTCTTTTGGTTTGTATAATGATTTCGCTGGATAGATTCTTATGTCCACACCAACATTTGCTTTTTTCATTTCATCAGCAATTATTTGAACCATTTCGTGTCTTGGATCAAATGAACCATCAGCTCTTGGAGTTCCTGGCCATTGGTGACTTGCTTTTAAAGTTACTGCATATGCAGATCCAATAGTAGAAAATACAAAAACTAATGAAGTTAAATATAAAGATAATTTTCTTAACATTATTTTCCTCTCAGTTGTTTTTAATAGATGCATTAAATGTAAGATGTTGATAAGAGTCAAGGCTGCAAAATTACAAATATAATTATGGAAGGCCCTTTAAAAAATCTATTAGTTGTTGATTTAACTAGAGTATTAGTTGGTCCTTATTGCACTATGATGCTATCAGATCTTGGTGCTAGAGTTATAAAAATAGAGGCTCCAGAAATTGGTGATGATTCAAGAAAATTTGGTCCATTTATAAAGAATTATTCTGCATACTTCATGTCATTAAACAGAGGTAAAGAGAGTATTGCCTTAAATTTAAAAAATAATGATGATAAAAAAATTTTTGAAAAAATATTATCAAAAGCAGATATCTTAGTTGAAAATTTTAAACCAGGTACACTAGAAAAATGGGGTTATGGTTGGAAAGATGTTAGTAAAAAATACCCAAAATTAATTTATGCATCCGCCTCAGGATTTGGCCAAACTGGACCATTAAAAGAATTGCCTGCATACGATATGGTTGTACAGGGTATGGGTGGTTTGATGAGTGTAACTGGTCACCCCAATTCTGAACCAACAAGAGTTGGAACATCAATTGGAGACATAACTGCAGGTTTGTTTACGACAATTGGAATTAATGCAGCATTATATGACAGAGAAAAAACAGGTAAAGGTGCTTTCATTGATGTATCAATGTTAGATTGCCAAATTGCTATTTTGGAAAATGCTATCGCTAGATATTTATCTAAAAATGAAATACCTGGACCAATGGGATCTAGACATCCATCAATTGCTCCGTTTGAAGCTTTTAAAACCAAGGATAGTTACATTATTATAGCTGCTGGTAATGATAAATTGTTCAAAAATTTATGTGATGTTTTACAAATTCCCAATATTTCAGATGATGAAAGATTTAATACAAATTCTTTAAGATGTGGAAATATGGATCAACTTAAAGAGATATTTGAAAAAAAACTCTCAGAAAAAAATACAGAAGAATGGATCAAAGAGATGGAACAACTAAAAATTCCTTGTGGACCTATTTTTAATATTAAACAAGCTGTAGAAAATCCACAAATTCAAGAAAGAAATATGATTGTAAAATCACGTCACAAAGTTATTGGTGATTTTAAATCAGCAGGAAATCCAATTAAATTATCAACGTATAAAGATGAAAAAACTAGAGGTGATATCCCAGACCTTGACGAACACAGAGAAAAAATATTAAAAGAATTTAGTTAAATTAAAAAATATGTTAGGAGTTTAAAATGTTAAATAAAAAACAATTTTATATTAATGGAAATTGGGTAGATCCTGTTAATCCAAATGATTTAGATGTAATCAATCCTTCGACGGAAGAAGTATGTGCTGTAATATCTTTAGGCTCAAAAGAAGATACAAATAAAGCTGTGAAAGCTGCAAAATTAGCTTTTACAACATGGAAAGATACATCTAAAAAAGAAAGAATTGATCTCCTTGAAAAGTTATTAGAAATTTATACAAAAAGATCTGGAGAAATGGCAAATGCAATATCTTTAGAGATGGGTGCTCCAATGGATTGGTCTACAGATGTTCAAACAGCTTCTGGTCAGTCTCATTTAGAAGATTTTATTTTGAGGTTAAAAGAATTTAATTTTGACAGAAAATTTAATGAAAATTCAAACAACCGAATATGTTACGAGCCAATAGGAGTTTGTGGTCTTATTACTCCTTGGAACTGGCCTATAAATCAAATCGCATTAAAAGTTGTACCTGCCTTTGCAACCGGCTGCACCATGATACTTAAACCATCAGAAATTGCACCATTATCAGCGATGCTATTTGCTGAAATGATTGATGAAGCTGGCTTTCCTCCTGGAGTATTTAATTTAGTAAATGGTGATGGTGCTGGAGTTGGAACAGATATTTCTAGTCATCCTGATATAGATTTAGTTTCATTTACAGGTTCAACACGTGCTGGAAGATTGATATCTAAAAATGCCGCTGAAACAATTAAAAAAGTTTGTCTTGAATTAGGTGGTAAAGGTGGAAATATTGTGTTTGCAGATTCTTATCCAAATGCTGTTAGGGACGGTATTAGAAATGTAATGAGTAATTCAGGACAATCATGCGACGCACCAACAAGAATGTTAGTAGAAAAATCTATTTATGATAGAGCGGTTAAAGAAGCGGCTGATGAAGCAAATTTGATTAAAGTAGATCAATCAAATAAAAAAGGTGATCATATTGGACCGGTAGTTTCAAAAATTCAATACGATAAAATTATTAGTTTAATTCAAAGTGGCATTGATGAAGGTGCAACATTAGCAGCAGGTGGTCCAGACTTACCAAATGGTATGAATAAAGGATACTTTATTAAACCTACGATTTTTACTGATGTTAAAAATGATATGAGAATTGCCAAAGAAGAAATATTTGGACCAGTGTTATCAATTATTCCATTTGAAACTGAAGAAGAAGCAATTAAAATTGTTAATGATACAGAGTATGGATTAGGAAATTATTTACAAACCGAAGATAAAGAAAAAGCTAAAAGAGTATCAAGACAATTGAATGCTGGAATAATTTATGTAAACGGTATTGCTCCAGACGCTGGAACACCTTTTGGAGGATTTAAACAATCTGGTAATGGTCGCGAAGGTGGAGTTTGGGGTTTAGAGGAATATTTAGAGGTTAAAACTGTTACTGACTGGCAGGAATAAGATGATTGGTTATGTTATGGTTGGCACTAATAATTTAGATCAATCTATAAAATTTTATGATGAATTGTTAGATATACTTAATTTAGAGAGAACCGAAAAAGATGATGTTTGTGCTGGATATTCTCAAAAAGGTGGAGATGGAAAAGTAGAGTTTTATGTTACAAAACCTGTAAACAAAGAAAAGGCAACAATAGGTAATGGATCACAAATATCTTTTATAACTAACTCAAGATCTATAGTAGATAAATTTCATGAAACTGCTTTAAAATTAGGTGGAACCAGTGAAGGTTCTGGTGGAGAAAGACCAGAAGGTTCAGGTGTGTACTATTCTTATATTCGTGATTTAGATGGAAATAAAATTTGCACATTTACAAATAACTAAAAATTAATGTCATACAGCTATGTAAAAAATAAATTGGATAGCAATGGAGTTATAGTTTTAGATGGGGGAATTGGTGGAGAACTGGAAAAGATCGGTGCTATCATGGATAAAGATTTATGGTGCGGGAAATGCTCTGCAGATAATCCTGATAAACTTTTAAAAGTTCATGAAAATTATATAAATGCAGGTGTAGATGTAATTACTACAAACACTTATGCAACTACTCCTATTTCTATGAAAGAGTATGGTTATGAAAATTTAACAAATGAATTAAATAAAAAAAGTGTTGAAATAGCAAAACAAGCTGTAAATAATTCTGATAGAGAAATTGCGGTAGCAGGTTCAGTGTCAACGTCTGGAAGTTGGGATAAATTAGAACAAAGTCAATTAAAGCCTGGATTTACTAAACATTTAAAGATTTTATCAGATGCAGGTGTGGATCTAATTATTTTAGAGGCAATGACTGCAAAGAATTCAACTGTTGAGACAATAATTGAATGTTCTTTACAAATTAATTTACCAATATGGTTATCAATATCATGTGCGTTAAATAAAAATGATGAAAAATTAATGCATGGCTATCAAGAGAACATTGATAATTCGAAAGCTAAATTCTACGATGATTTTGCAAAATCAATACAACAGTTTAGTAGCGTGCATAAGGGTCCTATTTTAGTAGCTCACTCAGATATTAAAGTTACTAAGAATGCAGTTAAAACTATTAAAGAAAATCACAAAGGTATAATTGGAGCTTATCCTAATAACGGTTATTTTGAAAAACCTAAATGGAAATTAGTTGAGAATATTTCTCCAACAGACTATCTTAACGAAGCTAAATCTTGGGTTTCTAATGGTGCACAAATAATTGGAGGTTGTTGTGGTGTAGGTCCAGATTTAATAAAAGCAATTTCAAGTTTAAAATAATATGAGTGATAACAAATTAAAAAGTGAACCTAACCCTACTCTTGTTGTATTAGAAGACAACAAACCTTGGTGGTATTTGCCTAAAACTAGAAGAGAAGGTTATCGAAATCTTCATAAAATTAATAGATACGGACTGACTTATAGATCTGATCAAGTTTTAACTTTAAATAAAAAATTTAATCAAGAGATCTCAAAAATTCCCTCAGTCCAAAAAATGATTAAACATAAATATTTTTGCTCTTTATTAGTTGGTAAAGATCAAGACATACTTTTTGAAGAATATGCAAAAGATTTTACCGAAAACACTCCACAAACAATTATGTCAATCACAAAAATGTTTGTTAATTTATTTGTTGGAGAACTTGTAGAAAAAAAAGTTCTCGATTTAAATAAGAATATTTCTTTCTATCTACCAAATATTGGCACTGGATACGCTACAGCTACAGTACAAGATGTTTTAGATATGAATATAGAAAATTCTTATAGTGAAGACTATACAGATCCATATACATCATCTTTTTTGCATGAACCAGTATGTGGATGGAGATTGCCTGCTAACTTAGATGAAAAAATGGGACAAGAAGAATTTTTAAATACTATTGAGGCTAACAAAAATAAAGGTTTGAAAAATTCATCAGATTTTTCTCATTACAAATCTGCCAATACAGATGTAATTGGTGTTTTAATAGAAAAAATAAGTGATAAAAAATTATCTCAATGGGTTTTAGAGGCTGTTGAAGCTGCAGGATTTGAAGATGCACTTTATATTGGTACTGACAGATTTAGTATGCCTTGGATATCTGGAGGTGGATGCTTGATTTCAAGAGATTTTTTAAGATATGGACTATTATTTTCAAGAAAAGGTCTAGGAGTTGGAAATAGAAAAGTTGGATCATCTTTTTTTTTTAATAAAACACTAGAAAATAAGGGCACAAAGTATATGGAGCTAGCAGCAAATAAGTTTTTATATTATTCAAATTCAACAATGAGATGTGGTAATTGGATAGGTCATTCAGGATTGGGTGGTCAATTTTTAGCTATAAATTTAAAAACTGGTGTTGTGGCATCGTATTTCTCAGTTATTGATACTGCCTCAGGAACTGATGAAAATTACAAAAAAGATATGATAAATATGCTAGATGATGTTGTTAACAATAATTTTTAAATATTTTTTTTAATTATATTTTTTTATTAGCTCTTTTAAATGTTTGTCATTAACTCCACAACAACCACCAATAATTTTAATTTGATCGTCAATTAATTCTTCAAATGAATTAACAAATTCATTTTCAGTAGTTGTAACAATAGCTTTATGAGTGTTAGTATCAAATTTATGAATTTCAGGATAAAACATAATTGGTCCATCCCAGTTTTCTTTAATAATCTTTAATCCTTCTTTAGAGTCTTGAAACCATGAATGCATTATTCCATACACATCACCTCCAATACTTGTAAGTGACTTTATAATTTCCTCTATTGGAATAATCTCATCTTCAGGTAGAAATTTGGGTTGTTCTTGATATTTATTTTCATCGTATATTAATGATTTTTCTTTTTCAGCTCTAAAATTTCGACCAATAACGTTATTATCAAATTTACTTATGCAGCAACTTAGACCAACCCATACTGGTAATCCAGTTTCCAATGCTGCAGTCAATAATGTTTTTGAATGATCAATATCTAGTAACTGTTCTAAAATTAAAATATCAACTCCAGAATCTTTAAGCAATTTAGCAGCCTCCTTATAATTTTTTTCCTCTTGTTTATATGTTGGCACATATTTAGGATTTGGAACAAACTCATTTTCTTTTAAAGGAAAAAAATTAGACAAACTTCCTGCAATTCCAATTTTATTTTCTTTTCCAGTATTACTTAATGCTTTTTTGGCAAGCTCAACTGATTTTAAAATAAATTTATCTGTGTCATCACTACGATTTAATGAATCTAGATTATGCCTATTAGTGGCAAAAGTGTTTGCAGTAATAATATCACATCCTGCATTAATAAAATTTTCATGAACCTTAATTACTAAATCAGGAGAATTTATTGTGGCTAATGCTGAAAAGGCTGGACTCATATCACCACCAAGTCTTGCTATTTCAGAACCATTACCACCATCAAGAAATATTTTTTCTTTTGATTTTAATTTTTTCTGAAATATCATTAAGATTTTTTATTAGGTGCTAAAACAACAGCTAACACTCCACCAATCACAATCAATGAACTTCCTGTAATTTCACGCCAACCGAATGGTTCATTGGTAAGTATGCTTGAAGTTATAACTCCAACAACTATTTCGGATAAAAAAAGTATTGAACATAAACCTGCACCAAGTTTACTTGGTGACCAAAAAATTACTATTCCTGTTGGTATAAAATAAAACACTGAAATAATGATTAAAAATAGTGCCATCGAAACAAAAGCCTCAATTGGTGGAACCGGACCTAGATATTCTTTAAGAAGAAATCCAGCAACAATATTAAATATACTGCCAAAAAAGAAAAAAGAAAAAATTATCGGGAATACTCCATCTGTTTTAATAAGTTCAAGACGGACCAAACCAGCAGAGAATAAAGCACCCCCTACAAGTGCTAGCCAGTCACCTGAGTTTTCTGGAAGAGGTATAACTGTTTGTTTACTAAATACTATCCATAGACCTCCTAAAGCTAAAGATAGAGTCAAAAATCTCTCTATGCCTGGTCTTTTCTTTAAAAATAAAATTTCAAAAATCGTAGTCCAGATAGGTGTCATATAAAAAAGTATCAATGCACGCACAACGTCTGTCAAAAGAAAGCTTAAAGCATAACAAATAAATCCTCCACCTATCAAAAATCCAGTAAGTGGTATTTCTAAGCCAGTAGTTTTTCCTTTCGCTTTTCTCCAAATGGCAATTGGGAGCAGAAGTATTACTCCAATTATCATTTGGGATATAGTTCCCCAGCCTCCAGTTAATCCACCTTCTTCAAGAATTCTTTGTGGTAACCAATATATGCCCCATGCTCCAGCTGATATCGCTAAAGCAATTGCAATCTTAAAATGATGTGGGTGTCTCATAATTAAATAATTAATTTTGGTTTGATTTTACTAAAGTTAAAACATTCCTCGTAACTTTTGGCAAATGATAATAATTTTAAATCATCAGATTTTTTTGCTATAATTTGCATGCCCATTGGCAATCCTTCTTTATTAAATCCAACAGGAACTGTAATAGTTGGTAAATCAAGTAAACTCGACATTATAAATACTTCAATCCATCTATGGTATGTATCTAGTTGTTTTCCATTAATTTGGTCGGGATATTGTAGATTTTTGTCAAACGGGAATACTTGAGCCGATGGTAAAATTAAAAAATCATATTTGTTAAACATTTCATCAATTTTTTTGACGCAATCTAACTTCTGTTTCAATGCTTTATCAATATCTTCTTTTTTAACATTTTTCCCCTTATTATACTCCCAGATTGCTTGCGATGTCATTTTATTGATATCATCAATTTTCATACTGATGGTATCTTCGAAAATACTTTTTGCTCTTAAAGTGGTCCAGCTTTCCCATAAATCATTTGAATTTATTTTAGATTTTAAGGGCTCAATTTCTAATTTATGATTATTTAAATCCTTTAATTTATCTTCACACATTTCAATTATACCATGTTCAAAATTATATGCCCCATTCAAATCTGACAACCAACAAACTTTTATATTTGAAAATTCAAATTTATTTTTTAAATGTTCTTTAAAAGATGTGTTTAAACTAATGGAAAATGGATCTAGTGGATCAGCTCCAACGACACAATCTAACAATATACTCATATCCTCAGGTGTTTTTGCAAAACATCCAGGGCTTGTTAAAATAGGAAAATTATCTACTCTATTTTCACTAGATCTATCAGTAGGTATCAATCCAGTAGTTGGTCTAAATCCATAGATATTCGCATATGCAGCTGGAGCACGACAAGAGCCCATCATATCTGTTCCGTCTGCAAACGGTAAAAGTCCAGAAGCAACAGCCGAACCTGCCCCACCGCTAGACCCCGCAGCTGATTTAAAAATATTGTAAGCGTTAGAAGTTGGTCCAAAAAGTCGATTTGTAGTGTGCCCCCCTACTCCAAGTTCTGCAGTATTAGTTTTTCCAATAATAATTGCACCATTTTTTTTAAGACGATCTACAATTAACGAATTTTTTTTTGCAATGTTATTTTTAAAATCGGGATACCCATATGTAGAGGGTAATCCCTCTATATCAAATAGATCTTTACATGCCATTGGTAAACCAGCTAAAGGTTTTTCTTTAATCTGATCTTTTTTATCTATTGAATTTGCTTCATCTAAAATTTTTCGTTCATCCTCCTGAAGTACTATTGCATTTAAAGTTGAATTATATTTCTTAATTCTCTTAAGATAATATTCTAAGACTTCTTTAACTGAAACTTCTTTAGATTGTATTAATGAAATTATTTTTGAAATAGATTTATCTTCAAACATTAATGCACTTTTATCGAGCTTTTTTGATCGATGCTAGTGTCATTTCTTTAACTTCCTCTAAAGTTGCTTTTTTAGGATTTTGTCCATAGGCTTGATCTTTCATTGATTTTTCAGCAATTCTATCAACACAATCTTCAGGAACTCCAATTTCACTTAAGCTTTTTGGAATATTTATTCTATCTAAAATTTTTTCAATATTCGAGATAAATGCATTAACTGAATGATCTTCAAATTGCATAGCCTCTGACATTCTTTTAACTTTTTCTTCCATCCCAGGTAAATTATATCTTAAAACAACAGGTAATATAATTGCATTTGTTAAACCGTGATGTGTATTATATTCAGCTCCTATCATATGGGCAATTGCATGAACTAAACCTAATCCTTTTAAAAAAGAAATACCTGCTAAACATGATCCAACATGCATCCCGCCTCTTGCAACTAAATTACTAGGTTCTTCAACTGCAGTAATTAAAGATTTTGAGATTAAAGATAATCCTTCTAAAGCTGCTCCATCACACATAGGATTAAAACCAGGTACACAATAACCTTCAATTCCATGAATTAGTGCATCTGCTCCAGTCCAAGCTGTTAAATTTGATGGAAGTCCTAATGTTAGTTCTGGATCAATCAACGCTAAAGAAGGTCTTACATCTGGATGCCACATACAAAATTTCATGCCTTCTTTTAAATAAGTAACCATAGCTGAAATTTCTGTTTCAGCTCCTGTGCCTGCAGTAGTAGGAATTGTTATAATTTTTGGAAAAGGATTATCACTACTAATTTTAGGTGGAGTTAATTCAAATTCAAAATCTCTAAGAGGAACATTGTTATTAGCTGTAAGGCATATCAATTTACCTCCATCCATTGCACTGCCACCACCAATAGCAATAATTGAGTCATGATTTCCATCTTTATATTTTTTACAGCCAGCTGAAACTTCGTCTTCTCGTGGATTGGGAGATATATCATAAAATAAATCTGAGTTTACATTTGAACTGTTAAGAAAACTTTGTAAATTTACAACAAATGGCAATTTGGGACTTCCCTTGTCTGTAACTATTAAAGGATTTTTAATATCTAAATTATTACAAATATCACCGATTTCTTTGAGTCTACCTGGTCCATATGCAACATTAGTTGGAAATGTCCAGTCTTGTTTCGATAAAATGTCAGATTCATTTAGTTTAAAAGGACTCATTTTATTTGTAAAGTTTATACAATCTTTTTTAAAAAAAGAAATTATTATTTATGTCTCAAAAAGTAGATTTAAAAAAAACTTACCTTGCGATAGTTACTATGCTTTTGGCTGTGTTGTGTGTAGATTTATACATGGTAGTGATTAAATTTTTAGGTGACGACTATTCTGTTGTTCAGCTAGCTTTATTTAGAAATGCGTCAGCAATTATTCCATTATTCTTATTACTTTTATTCACAAAAGAACATTTTTTAGTTTTTAAAAATGTAAATAAAAGATTTTACTTTTTAAGCCTTCTTAGAGGTATTTGCTTCTTATCAATGAATATTTTTGTATTTATTTCTGTCATTAATTTACAGTTTGCAACTGCAATGACACTTACGTTTTCTTCTCCCTTTTTTATTGTAATTTTGTCAATTATCTTTTTAAGAGATAAAGTTGGGATTTATAGATGGTCAGCCGTGATCTTAGGTTTTGTTGGTGTGGTTATGATTATGAAGCCAACTAGTGAAATTTTTAGTTTTTATTCTATTTTTCCTATTCTAACGGCACTTGCATGGGCTTTATCAGTTATAATTTTAAAATTTATTCCTGAAGGTCATTCAACTGCAAAAATCCAACTCTACACTTTAATCTTTAACGTAATTGGTGCTGCAGTATTATTTTTATTAACTACAGGTCATATGGAAATACAAAGTTCTAAAGATTTTTGGTTAATGATGCTAACAGGTATATTGGGTGGAACTGCTGCTATACTTTTTATCTACTCATATCGTTTAATAGCTGCTAGTAAAATTGCATCATTTGAATATCTTGGTATACCATCATCTTTTATTCTTGGATGGATCTTCTTCAATGAAGCTCCTTGGGATCAACTTTTTCCAGGTGTTCTTGTAATTATTTTTGCAGGCATGATTATTATTTGGAGAGATAAAGAGAAAAAAAAATCAGTTAATACGAATAAAAAATTTAATTAAGTTTTCATAGATTTCATTATAATTGTACGATCTATTTCACCTAACAATTTACCCGTATCATTACAAATAACAGGATGAGCCTTATCTTTTTCACATAATTGATCTATTAATGTTTCAATTTTAGAATTATCTTTTATGCAATCAGATTTTTTTTCAAACATCTTTTTTGTTTCTTCACAACACTCTACTCTCATAACTTTTCCTGCGCTAAGGACTTTGTACTTAGGAACATCTTCACAAAAATCTTTCACATATTGGTCTACTGGATTTGCAACTATTTCTTCAGGAGTTCCAACTTGAGAAATTTCTCCATCTTTCATGATTGCAATATGGTCCCCCATTTTTATTGCTTCTAAAAAATCGTGAGTGATAAATACCATTGTTCTTTGTAATTTCTGTTGAATATCTAATAATTCATCTTGCATCTCTCTTCTGATTAATGGGTCTAATGCTGAAAAAGGCTCATCAAAGATTAATATTTCAGGATCAACTGCCATTGCTCTTGCCAACCCTACTCTTTGTTGCATTCCCCCAGATAATTCTCTTGGATAATTATTATGCCAACCTTCAAGGCCTACCATTTTTAAAACTTCCATGGATTTATCTGTTCTTTCTTGTTTTTTTGTGCCTCTAATTTCTAGGCCATAACCAATATTTTCTAAAACTGTTCGATGAGGGAACAGTCCAAAATGTTGAAAAACCATACTCATTTTATTTCTTCTTAAATCTAATAATTCACTTGTGCCCATTTTTGTGACATCTTGATCATCCATCATTACTGTGCCTGAAGTTGGCTCAATTAATCTAGTAAGACATCTAACTAAGGTAGATTTGCCACTTCCTGATAAACCCATTACAACAAATGTTTCGCCCTTTTGAATTGAAAAACTTACATCTTTTACTGCAACAACATGGCCTGTTTTTAGTTGAACTTCATTTCTTGATAATCCTGAGTCTAAGTCTTTTAAAACTCTTTTTTCATCAGGTCCAAATAGTTTCCAAACATTTGAACATGTAATTTTTGCGTTATTACTCATACTTAATTCATTATTTAATTACTGAAATAGACAATATTTTTCTTTAAATGTAAAATAATATATTTTAGTTTATAGCTTATTATGTCTAGTTCCACAGAATTACTTACAAAACCTAATAATCCAAAAAAGGTAGTTTCGTATGCGTTAATTTTGTTAACTTTTTTAGTAGCTTTATGGTTATCAACTCAGAGTGAAGGACCATCAAAATTCCCTAAAGTTGTAACAGATGAGTTTAAATTTACAGCTTGGGTAAATGATGGTGAAAGTTATCTTAAAAAAAATTATAGATGGATAACAAAAATTATAGCAAACTATATTAAAGAAGGTTATTTTTTTCTTGAAGATTTCTTTTTAGACTCACCTTGGATTTTAATCGCAGCAATAATGATATTACCGTGTTTGATAGCTGGTGGTTTGAGGCTAGGTTTGTATGCATGTTTCGTAATTTACTTTTGGGGCGCGGTAGGTATGTGGGATGAGTCACTACAAACTGTTGCTTTGATGGGTTTATCAGTATTATTATGTGTATTTTTTGGAGTGACCTTGGGAGTTCTTTGTTCTCAAAGTGATAGGTTTGAAAACTTCATGAAACCTATTTTAGACACTATGCAGGTTATGCCAGCATTTGTTTATTTATTTCCAGCATTATTTTTTTTTGGAATAGGTGGTGCTCCAGCAATATTAGCAACCATGATTTATGCTATGCCTCCTATTATAAGATTAACTAACACAGGTATAAGACAGGTTTCTAAAGAGTCAATTGAATCTGCAACATCATTTGGATCAAGTAAATTACAACTTTTATTTAAAATAAAAATTCCTTTATCACTACCAAGCATAATGATGGGAGTTAACCAGGTAATAATGATGGCACTTGCTTTAGTTGTGTTAGCTTGTTTTATTGGTGCTGAAGGTATTGGAGGTCAAGTCTGGTTAGCAATTAGAAACTTAGATGTTGGATGGGCCATGGAGGGGGGATTATGTATTCTTTTTATGGCTATTATGTTTGATAGATTTAGTTTGGCTTTTAGTAAAGAACCTGAAACACTTCCTTTAGATGTTCAAAAATTTTATTTACTGCCTCAAAGTTGGGAAAAATATCAAGTGGCACGAATTATTGAAAAACCACTTAGTTTATTAAGTTATTTTACTGATCTAATTTGTACAAAAATTACAAATTTAATAGCTTATATTTTTGCTCTAGTTGTTTCTTTAATTAATAAATCAAGTGCTTTAGATGTTGGAGATTTTATAAGTAAAAAATACTATTTAATACCATCTTTAATAATTTTATTTTTGATATCTTTTATTGATAGTACATTTTTTGAATTTGGTACATTTCCAAAAGAGTGGAAGCTATCTTTAAGGCAGCCTATTGCAAACGGTGTTGAGTCATTAACTGTCAATGAAAGCTTTATTGCATTCACAAAAGGATTGAGAGGATTTGTATATTTAAAATTACTTAAACCACTTGATACGTTTTTAACCCATATACCTTGGTGGTATACAATGGGAATTTTTGTTGTTATTGGCTACTTTACTGTAGGTTTAAGGTTCGCGTTTATTACATTTCTTTTGCTTCTTTTTATTGGAGCTTGTGGAATTTGGACTCAATCCATGGTTACCCTATCTTCAGTTTTAGTTTCTGTAGCATTATGTTTTGCGCTTGGAGTTCCATTGGGAATTATTGCATCCTATAACGAAAGATTTAGAAATATTCAAAACGTAGTATTAGATGCTATGCAAACATTACCTTACTTTTGCTATTTAATACCTGTATTAATGTTTTTTGGTGGCGGAATAGTTTCGGCGGTGCTTGCAACTGTCGTTTATTCTATTCCACCAATTATAAGACTAACATCCTTGGGTTTAACTCAAGTATCTGGATCGTATTCTGAAGTTTCAAGGTCTTTTGGAGGTACGTTAATGCAAACTCTTAAAAAAGTTAAATTCCCACTAGCAGTTCCAAGTTTAGTAATTGGATTTAATCAAACAGTTATTATGGCATTTGCTATGCAAATAGTTACTCCATTAATTGGAGGTAAAGGTTTAGGTCTTGAAGTATTTAATGGCTTAGCAAGGTCTGATACTGGAAGAGGGCTTGCAGCAGGCATCGGAATTGTTCTCTTAGCAATTATCATAGATAGAATTAGTCTCGCTTGGACTAGAAAACAAAGATTAGCATTAGGTTTATCTAAAAATTAAAATGGCCGGTTCTAAAGGTCTACCATTAACAAGTTCACATTGGGGAACATATAGAGCTAAAGTAGAAAATGGTAAAGTATCTGAACTTGTAGGATGGGAACATGATAATGACCCTTCACCTATCGGACCTGGAATTTTAGATGTTCAACATGGACCAACCCGCATTGATGCACCAATGGTTCGTAAAAGTTGGTTAGAGAATGGACCAGGTAGTAAAAATGAATTAAGAGGAATAGATCCTTTTATTGAAGTAAGTTGGGATAAAGCTAACAAGTTAGTGGCTGAAGAGTTTAAAAGAGTGATAAATAATTTTGGAAACTCTTCTATTTTTGGAGGATCATATGGCTGGGCTAGTGCTGGAAGGTTTCATCATGCTCAAAGCCAGCTTCATCGATTTCTTAATTGTATAGGTGGATATACAAGATCAAAATTTACGTATAGTTTTGCTGCTGCAGAGGCAATGGTTCCACATATACTTGGGAGTTACAGAGCCTATCTTGATACTTGTACTAGTTGGGATTTAATTAAAAAACATACAAAATTATTTGTTTGTTTTGGAGGAGTGCCTATTAAAAATAGTCAAATTTGCCAAGGTGGAACGGGTAGCCATTATCAACGTGAAAGTTTAATTAATGCAGGTAATAATGGTATTGAATTTATCAACATAAGTCCTCTAAAATCTGATTTAATTGATGAAGTTAAAGGTGAGTGGTTAGCTGCCAGACCTAATACTGATACAGCACTAATGTTAGGTATTGCTCATACACTTCATATTGAGGGGTTAAGTGATAAAAAGTTTTTAGAAAATTACACCGAGGGTTTTGATATTTTTCTACCTTATCTTTTAGGTACTAATGACGGTATAGAAAAAAATGCAGAATGGGCTTCTAAAATTTGTGACATTTCAGTGGATAAAATTAAAGATCTTGCAAGACGTATGGTATCAGATCGTACAATGATTTCGGTAAGTTGGTCATTAACTCGTCAGGATCATGGTGAGCAACCTTTTTGGATGGCTATAATGTTAGCTTCCATGATTGGACAAATAGGGTTACCTGGAGGTGGATTTGGATTTGGTTACAGTGCTACAAACCATATTGGAGGAAAATTTAAGATTTTACCAGGTGCTGCATTTCCACAAGCAAAAAATGAGATAGAAAATTTTATTCCTGTTGCAAGGATAAGTGATTTATTACTTAAAGCTGGAGAGCGTTTTGATTTTGATGGAAGTTCATACGTGTATCCTGATACTAAAATAGTATACTGGGCTGGTGGAAATCCGTTTCATCATCATCAAGATCTAAATCGTTTGATTAAAGCATGGGAAAAACCAGACACAATTATATCTAACGATTGGTGTTGGAATACTCTTGCTAAGAGATCAGATATCGTTTTGCCTTGCACAACTCCACTTGAAAGAAATGATATAATGATGACACCTCGAGATCCATATGTAGTATCTATGTCAAAATTAGTTGATCCCTATGGTCAAGCTAAAAATGACTTTGAAATTTTTAAAGGTATAGCTAAAAAAATGGGAGTAGAGGAAAAATTTACTGAAGGTCGAAGTGAAGAAGAATGGCAAAAATGGATTTATAATCAAACATACGAACGAGCAACAGCTGATAATATTGATGTGCCTAGTTATGAGAAATTCAGAGAAGAAAGATGGTTTAAGATAAAAGATCCGACCGAATCAACTTTAATGCTTAAAGATTTTAGAAAAGATCCAATCAAAAATCCTCTAAGTACTCCAAGTGGTAAAATAGAGATATATTCTAAGACAGTTGCAGACTTTGGTTATGATGACTGTCCGGGGCATCCTGTGTGGATAGAGCCGTGTGAATGGTTAGGAATGAAAAATAAAACTTATCCACTTCATTTAATTTCAAATCAACCTAAAAATAAATTACACAGTCAGATGGATCATGGGAAATATAGTAAATCTTTCAAAATTAAAGATAGAGAACCTCTAGAGATTAGCCCAAATGATGCAAAAGAACGTAACTTAAAAAATGGTGATATAGTGAAATTATTTAATGATCGAGGAGCTTGTCTAGCAGGTGTAATTATTAATGACAAAGTAAGACCTGGGGTAGTTCAAATTAGTACCGGGGCGTGGTATGATCCAGAAGATCCTAAAAAACCTAATAGTCTTTGCAAGCATGGTAATCCTAATGTTTTAACTCCCGATAAAGGAACCTCAAAACTTGGACAAGGTCCCATTGCGCATTCTTGTCTTATTGAGATAGAGAAATACACGAGTATTTTGCCAAAAGTTACAGCTCATGAACCACCAAAAATAATTAGGGGAAATAAAAAAATAAGTTAAAAAAATAAATGGGAAATCTTCAAGAAATATCTGATCTAAAAAAAACAATAAAAATAAGTGCGCGTAGATTTGAAGAGTCTCCTTATATTGACAGAACTAATTGTGCAGAAATGGTTCGAGGTGTATATGCGGGAAGATATTTTGCAATGTCTCTAGGAGAGGATCCTATCCAAAAATATTGGTTGTTAAGACAAAAAGCTGCAATTTTTGATGTACCTGAAAAACCAGTTGAAATATCCGGACCAGACTCAATTCCATTTTTAGATAAGGTAATGACTAGAAAAGTTACTTCAATTAAAGAAGGTAGAGGATATTACTCATTAGCATGCACTCATCAAGGTGGAATCTTTATGGATGGAGTAATTTTTAAATTTAATGATAACAAATTTTGGTATGTGCAAGCTGATGGTCCTTTTGAAGATTGGTTATTAGCTCATAGTGGAGGATTTGATGTAAAAATTTCAGATCCAAAATCAAGAGTACTTCAAATACAAGGTCCAGCATCAATTGATATAATGAAAGCAGCATCTAATGGAAAGATCGATGAAAACATGCCTTATTATAGATCTGGATTTTTTGATCTTGGTGGACAAAAACTTTATGTTTCTAGATCTGGTTTTACTAATGAGCTTGGTTTTGAAATTTACTCAGATGGATCTACAACAAATCATTTAGCTCTATGGGATCATCTTATGGAGTGTGGAAAACCATTTGGAATGGAACTTTCTGCAACAAGAGCAATGACGATAAGAAGAATTGAAGCTGGAATTTTTGGAAACTTAACAGATATTGACACTTCAATTAATCCTTTTGAGGCTGGTTTAGGTTTTTGTGTTAACATGGATAAAGGAGATTTTATAGGTCGAGAAGCTTTATTAAAAAAAGACACTAGAACTTGTTTACTTGGTATCACATGTAAAACTGAAACTCCAGTATCTTCAAGTAAAGTAATTTATGAAGATAAAATTGTTGGTCATATTACAGCTGGTGTTCATTCTCCTACCCTAAATACTGGTATAGGATATGTGAGGTTTTACAAACCAAACGATTGGTCAGGTAAAGAATTAACTCTTCAATTACCTGATGGCAGTTTACACAAAGGTGAAATTGTTAATCTACCCTTTTTTGATAAAGAAAAAAAAATAGTAAAAGGAATTGATAGAACAATACCTTCTAGGACAAAATAATTAGCAAAATTAAGCCAAATATGGCTAATTTCTCTATTTCATATGTGCTGAAACAAAAAATCACACCTCAAAATAAGTAAAAACTTAAAATTTTGATATTTATAAAGTTTACATACGTCTATTTTTTGAATTAAAATGCTTTTTTTAATTAATTAAATAGGAGATTAAATGAAGTTAACTAAAAGAATATCAGCGCTGATATTATCTTTTGTCCTAATATTAGGTGGTCTAACTCAAGCTAATGCTGCTAAAAGATTAACAGCTGCAGTTGCTGATTGGACTGGAGGAGAGATATCTTGTCAAGTTGCTGTAACTATGCTTGAAGAAGAGCTAGGATACAAAATCAAAAGAGTTGTATTTCCTTCAGGAACTGGCTTATGGGAAGCTATTGCTGCTGGAGAAATTGACTTTGCTTGTGAAAGTTGGCCAAGTTATGCAGAAGCAGACTCAGTAATGATGAATGAAGATCTGATTTACGAAGGAGAAGTAGTTGGCACTTATAATGGTGACGGTAGTATCGATTTATTAGGTACTGTAGGTGTTATCGGTATGTCAGATTACTATATCCCTAGATATGCTGCTGAAAGCTTGGGTATTAAATCATGGAAGGATTTAAACAAACACAAAGATAAGTTTGCAACAATAGAAACTGGTAGTAAAGGAAGATTAATTGCATGTCCAGTAGCTGGTTGGAACTGTCATGACCAAAAAAGACTTGATCTTTTAGGAATTGATTTCCAAGCGGACGAACTAGGTACTGAAGCAGCAGCAGTAGCTGAAGCAGTAGCAGCTTACAAAAGAAAAGAGCCATTCTTACTTTACTTATGGGAGCCACATTGGTTCTTTGGTGCTTATGATATGGTTGGTGTAGGTTTACCAGAACACAAAGTTTGTGATCCTGATACTTTTACTGAAGCTGGAAACTGGAAAGATTGTGGAACTAAAGGCTGGCCAGCAACTGGTTGGGCTAAAGACTACACAATGAACTACGGTAACCCTGCTACTTTTGCAAAACCAGAACATGCAAAAGCTAAGGAATTTTTTGAATTAATGTCATTTCAAAATGCAGACCAAGCAGTAATGTTAGTTGAAGTTAAACAAAAAAATAGAGACTTAAAAGAAGTAGTTAAAGAATGGAAAGATGCTAATCCTGATAAGTGGAAAAGCTGGATTCCTAAATAATCTTTAAGTTAAAATTATTAAAAAGGGCTTTGATTTTCAGAGCCCTTTTTTTTGGGGATTATTACTCTTGATTTTCTGTATCTTGAATATTTGATTGAACTTCTTCTTCTTGCATTTCATCTAAAGATGCATCACCATCTTCAGCTGTAGCTTCTAGAGCTTCAGTTGATGAAGTTTCTGTAGCATTTTCTATTTCTGCTAAATCTTCTTTAGATACCTGAATTTTTTCTGGAGTTTTTCTTGCTCTTTTAGATGGAAGAATTGGATTCCCACTTTTTGAAATTTCACCTTTATATAAATTTTCAAAATCATCACCTATTTCTTCATCATCGTCTATTCCTTCATCAACCTGCTCAACATGTTTTCTAAGTTTATAAACAGCACTCTCTGTTAGATCTGAGACTTTAATCTTTTCCTCTGCAATTTCTCTTAAAGAAATAACAGTATTTTTGTCATTGTCTCTATCTATTGTAGGTTCAATTCCTGCATTAAGCTGTGTCGCTCTCTCTTTTGCTACTAATACTAACTCGTAAGGACTTTCTACTTTATCTATGCAGTCTTCAACTGTAACTCTTGCCATGCGCAGTATCTATACAGGGATAATTTAAAAATCAAGGGGAATTTTATAAAAAATTTGGATTTAGCTTATTTTTTATTAAAAATAATAAGATAATACCTGTCATAATATAAATTCCTGAAAACAACGCAATTTCTTCAATCGAGAAACCTTTATCTATAAGTATTCCAAACAAAGCTGTTCCAAAAGCAGTTGAAAAAACCATTAAAGCTGTTGTTAAAGCTTTAATCGATCCAATATATTTTACTCCATAGATCTCAGCCCATAATGAGGAACCCAATACGTTTGCAAAACCATTTGAAATTCCTATTAAACCTAAAAATACAAAAGCAGAAATTATTTCATTAAAACTATAGAGCACAAATACTGAAAATATCAGTGGTATATTCATATAAATAAGTAATTTTCTACTTGTAAATTTATCTATTAAAAATCCAGATATAGATAAAGTGATAACAGATAATATTGAGTATACCATAAACGATTGAGCAATAGTGTATGGTCCCCAATCTTTTGAGTCTGTAATAAATGACTGATAAACAAATGTACCAGTTGCTATTGATGGCATTGCTAACATATTCATTGTCACAATATAAAATCTATAGTCTTTTATTACTTCTATTCTTTTCCATTGTTTGATTTTTTCTATAATCTTATCATTTAATGAATTTTCTTCCCTAGTATCTAATTTTACATCTTTTACAGTAAAAAAAATTACTAATGGGAGTATTAGCAATATTAATATAGATATTGAGATCCAAAGATCTCTCCATTCAATAAATGTTAATAAAAAAACAATAGTGAGGGGCATTACAAATTCTGCAGATGAAAGCCCTAGCCAAGATGTGCTTAAAGCCTTACCTCTACTTTTTTCAAAGTATCTAGAAATAGTGGTAGATGCAGCATGTGACATTAGGCCTTGGCCAGATAATCTCATTAAAAAAATAGCAGTAAATAAAAATACTATTGATGAAATTTTAGAAAATAAAAAACTCGATATTGAAAGTAAAACGACTACATAAAAAGCAAATTTAGATATATTCATATCATCAATTTTTTTTCCAATCCAAATTAAAATAAAACTGCTTAATAATGTTGCTGATGCATAAATTGATCCAAATTGACCGTGGCTAATTGATAAGGTCTCTCTTATACTAGAATTAAATAATCCTAAAAAAAAACTCTGTCCAAAACTAGAAAAAAATGTAAATATAAAACCAAATATAATTACTTTAAAACTTAAACTTTTAAACATAGAAAAAAATTATGAGTTGTAATGTTGCTTTCATAGGTCTTGGTGTAATGGGTTATCCAATGGCTGGATATATATCAAAAGGTGGCCATAATGTAACTGTTTTTAATAGAACAAAATCAAAAGCAGAAAAATGGGTTAGTGAGTACAATGGTAAAACGGCTGAAACGCCAGCAGAAGCTGCAAAAAATGCAGAATATGTATTTACATGTGTTGGTAATGATAATGATTTAAGAGAAGTTACTTTTGGTGAAAATGGTATTTTCAAAACCATTAATAAAGGTTCTGTCTATGTTGATAACACTACAGCCTCAGCAACAATTGCAAGAGAGATTTATGAATATGCAAAAAAAAATGGATTTGGTGCACTAGACGCTCCTGTTTCAGGAGGACAAGCTGGTGCTGAAAATGGTGCTTTAACTGTAATGATTGGTGGAGATAAAAATGATTTTGATAAAGCAAAAGATAAAATTGATTGTTATAGCAAAAAAAAGAAGCTTCTTGGTAATGCTGGAAGTGGACAACTAGCAAAAATGGTAAATCAAATTTGTATAGCTGGACTTGTTCAAGGATTGTCTGAGGGAATTAATTTTGGGATGAAGGCTGGATTAAATATGGAAGATGTTATTGAAGTTATTTCAAAGGGTGCAGCTCAATCATGGCAAATGGAAAATAGATATAAAACAATGATTGATGATAAATTTGATTTTGGTTTTGCAGTAGACTGGATGAGGAAAGATTTAAAAATTGCAATGGATGAAGCTAAGAACAATGGTTCATTACTGCCTGTAACTGAGCTTGTGGATAAATATTACGGCGAAGTTCAAGAATTAGGTGGAAAACGTTGGGACACATCAAGTTTAATTAAAAGATTTAGAAAGTAGCCTTGTATGCAACCAGCATACTATGAAGATTTCGAGGAAATTAAGAATAAATATTGGTCTATGTTAGATGGTGCAGTCACCAATAGAGCTTCATCATTTAGAATTCCTGTTTTTATTTGCTCTCATAAAGATGAAGTTGATGGAAGAATTGTTGTATTAAGAAAATCAGATAGAGAAAATAATTTATTACAATTTCATACAGATTTTAGATCTCCAAAAGTAGAAATATTAAAAAACAATAATAAAGCTTCTTTGCTCTTCTATGATAAAGAGGAAAAAATTCAACTAAGAGTAAAAGTGAACTGTGAAATTAATAATCAAAATTCAATTACCAAAGAATCTTGGAAAAAAACACAACACATAAGTAGGAGATGTTATCTAACTGATAGTCCACCTGGAACCAGCTCAGAAAATCCAACATCTGGAATGATTTCAAAATTAGAAGATTTTGATTATACGATGGATCAAAGTGAAGAAGGTTTTAAAAACTTTACCGTAATTAAATGTAAAATTAAAACTATCGAATGGTTATATCTTGCAGCTAAAGGACACCGTAGAGCTATGTTTGATATAGAAAATAAAAAAGAAAGTTGGTTGGTGCCATAATGAAAAAATATGAAGCTATGGTTTTATCTTGCATAGATCCTAGATTTCAGGCCAAAGTATTTAATCACCTTAAAAGAAAAAAACTTACCGGAAAATATAGCTCTTTTACAATTGCTGGTGCAGCAATTGGTGTAACGCATAAAAAATTTAAAAAATGGCACTCAACATTTTGGGATAACTTAGAAACGTCAATTAAACTCCATAAAATAAGCAAATTAATTGTTTTAAATCATAAAGATTGTGGTGCAGCAAAAATAGCCAACAAAAAAAAACAATTTAACTCTTTAATTGAAAATAAAATACATAAAGAATCTTTTATAAATTTAAAAAAAAAATTGAAAAAAAAACATCCCAACTTAAAAGTAAGCTTAAAACTTTATCAATGTAGATTAATTTTAAATTTTTTGATTTTCTAAAGTAAATTTTCTATAAAAAATTTTTTGAATGGTCTACTGAATGCACTTCCTTTATTTCCGCCTACGCTATAACCATATGTAATACATGAAGCATCTATCTTGGCGTCCTTGTTAGCCATTCCATCATCTTCTGTGTAGTAATCGGGACACTCATGCCAGGCTTCTAAATGTTTTTCATATTCAGGTTCATAATTAGCCTCGAATCCATGACCCCATCCTGCTTTAGTAGTTACTTTAATATCTGCTCCATTTGCTCTCATTTTTTCTCCATATTCTTCACATATGTGTGCATGTGAAGCGTCATCATCTTTACCATTTACCATCCAGATTTTGGTTTCTTTGATAGGTTGAGGGTTTCTAAAAAATCCTGATTGTCGACATTCTACAGATCTAGGTATTGAAGCAGCATAATATAGATCTTTACTTATAAGTGTATCTCTTATTCTTTTTTCAGCAATTGCGAGTGAATTCATCCCACCTCTTGACCAACCAGTAATGCCAACTTTTTTTATATTAATCTTTGGATTTTTTGATAAATATTCTAGCGTCATAAATGCATCAATATAAAATGAATAAGTTGATACTTGTGCTTGATCAGCCCCTGCACTTATTACACTTCTTCCATTAAAATTATCAACAAACATTACTGCAATTCCTTTTTTCAGCAACATCCTTGCTTGTTGTCTGTTAAATTTAAACCATTCATTGCTAAATAACCTAGCTCCTCCGCTTGAATGATTGAATACTACAATAGGGAATGGCTCTTCACCTTTTTTAGGATAAGCAATTAGTGCATCGACATTAACTGGTGAATTTTTATATGATCCATCTTTTAAACTCATGAATTCATTTGGAAAAGGTCCAGAATTATAAGATTTAAATCTAACCATTTTACCATCTTTAAAATATTTCCATAAATCATGTAACGAGGATGTCCCCGCGAATGAAGAGTCTGTTTTGGAAACTAATAAGAGTATTATCAGCGCTAAAAATTTTTTCATTAAATACCTTTAACTATAATATTACTTCCCTCAGAATTAGCCAATCTAATATCTTTAACAGGTTTGTAATCCTCTGAATTGTACCATTCTAGAGCTTTCTCATAAGTTGGAAATTTAATTATTACAATCCTTGGAAAGTTATCTTCTCCTTCTACAACTTGATATTCTCCATTTCTAACAAGGTATTCTCCTCCAAATTTTTTTACAACTTCAGATACTTGAGAAACATATTCTTTATAATTTTCTGGATTTGTTACCTTTAATTGAGCTATCACATATCCTGCTGACATATATTACCTTTCTACTAAAATATTGATTTTGAGTATCTTTTCCAATTATCTTGATAACGTTTTGTATTTACTAAAACTGCTTTTTTTTCCTCTTCAGTAACTTCTCTAATTACTTTACCAGGTGAGCCCATAACAAGTGAATTATCCGGTATTACTTTATTTTCGGTTATTAATGACTTTGCACCAATAATACAATTTTTTCCTATCTTAGCGTTGTTAAGTATCACAGCACCGATTCCAATTAAACTTTCATCTTCGATTGTGCATCCATGAAGCATTACCATATGTCCAACAGTTACATTTTTACCAATCTTTAATGGACATCCAGGATCAGTGTGTAAAACACTGCCGTCCTGAACGTTTGAACCTTCTCCAACAAAAATATTTTCCAAATCTCCTCTTAAAACAGCATTAAACCATATACTTGAATTTTTCTCTAAAGTCACATCTCCAATGATAGTAGCATTAGGTGCTACCCAATTTTCGCCAGAGTTTTTTGGTTTTTTATCTTTTAAATCATAAAACATAATTTATATATTATAACATTATGCCTATTCAAACTCCAATATGTGATTTTGGTCAAAAAGCTCATGACTTTGAACTTAAATCTACAGATAGTAAAATAGTTTCACTAAATGATGTCAAAGGGGAAAATGGAACTCTTATAATATTTATTTGTAATCATTGTCCATATGTTAAAGCAATCACTAAAGATATCGTTGAGGATTGTAGTGAGTTAAAAAAAATAGGCATCAATACAGTTGCTATTTGTGCCAACGATGCTGAAAATTATCCAGAAGACTCATTTGATAATATGGTTGAATTTGCAAAAAATAATAAATTCAATTTCCCTTACTTACATGATGAAACACAAGAAATAGCTAAAATTTATGATGCCGTTTGCACTCCAGATTTCTTTGGCTATAACAAAAATTTGGAACTTCACTACAGAGGTAGGTTAAAAGAATTAAAAAATTTTGTTCCTGTAAATGATGGGGAAAGTGATTTATTTAAAGCTATGAAACAAATTGCTGAAACCAATCATGGACCACAAAATCAAATTCCAAGCGCAGGATGTGGTATTAAATGGAAAATTAATTAATGTATTTAATTGTTACTAGATCTTATCCACCAACAATTGGTGGAATGCAAAACTTAATATGGGGCCTTTCAAATGAATTATCTAAAAATTATATGATTAAAGTCTTTGCTGACTATGAATATAATCATAAAATATTTGATGACAAAGCCTCATTTTCAATAGAAAGAGTTGGTGGCCCTAAAATTCTTAGAAAGTACAGAAAATCATATTTAATTGATGAGTTTGTTAAGAATAATAAAATTGAAGGGATTATTGCTGACCACTGGAAAAGCTTAGAAAAATTAAAAAATGATAAAAAAAAATACTGCTTAATACATGGAAAAGAAATTAATCATTCTAAAGGGTCCTCTTTACATAAACGTCTTATAAAAGTTTTGAATAATGTTGAAAAAATAATAGCTAATTCTGAATATACTAAAAATTTGGCAATAGAACTGGGAATAGATAGAGATAAATTTGTTGTCATTAACCCTGGTATTAGTCAATACGAAGAATTAAACCAAAAAACATTAGATAAAGTTGAAAGCTTACTTTCAATTAAAACACCTAGATTAATTACTGTTTCTAGATTTGATAAAAGAAAAAATCATGAAAAAATAATCATGGCTTTAAGGAATCTAAAACAAATTTATCCTAATATTATATACGTTTGTGTTGGATATGGTGATGAAGAAGAAAATATTAAAAAACTTGTTAAAGAATTAAATTTAGAAACTCAAGTTATGTTCTTTAAAGATATCAGTAATGATTTAAAAAATGCTTTAGTAGCTAAATCAAATATATTCGTAATGCCTTCAATAATTCATGAAAAGTCGGTTGAAGGTTTTGGTATTGCTTACATAGAAGCAGCTCAATACGAGATTCCATCTATTGGTGGAAAAGATGGTGGTGCTGCTGATGCAATTGAACACGAAAAAACTGGATTAATTTGTGATGGTAATAATTTGGATGATATTTATTCGTCAATAAACTTGATGTTAGAAAATAAGAAATACCTAGAATACGGAAAAAATGCAAAAGAATACGTTTCTAAATTTTATTGGTCTAATATTATTAAGCAATATAAAAAAGTATTAAATTCAATTTAAGTTAAATTAATTTATTATATAATTTTTCAAATACTTTCTCTGCAGAAAGTTTTGAAAGATCTGATACTTGAATTGCTTTAAAATTCTCTCTTTCAATACTGACTTTATAAGCTGTGGTATGGGCACCAAACAAAGCTAATCCTTTTACGCCTAAATGAGCAGACATATGTGCTGGACCAGTGTCGTTAGAAACAACGAAAGAACTATCTTTAATTAACGAGGATAATTGTGAAACATTTAAAGCCTTTCCATTATCTAAAACAGGTAAAGCATTAATCGATGATGCCTCTTTAATTTCATCTGGGCCTGGTGCTAAAACAACTTTATAGGTTTTATTGAATTTTTTATTAATAATATCAATTAGCTCATTGTAATAAGGCCATTTTTTTGAAGTTAAGTGAGGAGAACAAAAAGGAAAAAGGATAATATATTTTTCTAGTTGATAAAATTTTTTTATTTCAGATAAATCTGATGAACACCATGTAAAGTCAGGTTTCATTGTATGAGCTGTATTTATTCCAGAATTTTTTAATTGATAATTAAATCTTTCTAAAACAGAATCTTTATCAAAATCTTTTTTAATTGTTCCCTCTGGAAGAGTTGTTTCTGTTGATGACCAAATATCTTTACCAGCTTTAGGGAATAATATTCTTTTATAAAAAGATGTTCTGCTAGAATTTTGAAGATCGTAAACTTTAGAAAAATTAAATTTTTTTATTGATCTCATTAAAAGATATAAATAAATCAAATTTAATTTAGAGAGTCTTTTGTCTAAAATTACATTTGAAATATGTGGGTTTTTTTTAAATAAATCATAATAAGGTCTAGTGGTCATTAAATGGATCTGATTATCTCTATGATGTTCAGAAATATCTTGAATTGCACCACTTGCTTGGGCTATATCACCTAATGATCCGTGTTTAATAATTAAAATATTAGACATATTTAAAACAACTTAACATAGTATTAAATTTTATGAATAAAATTATAGTTGAAGTTTCAGTAGGTGAGCTACTTGATAAAATTTCTATACTTGAGATTAAACAAGAAAAGATTAAAGACCCTGATAAGTTAAAATTTATAACTGATGAACATTCAATTTTAAAAGATCAATTTAATAAGAAGGTACACTCAGATGAAAAACTTGAAAATCTCTTTCAATCTCTAAAGAAAATTAATGCCAAACTTTGGATTATCGAGGATGATAAAAGACTATGTGAAAAAGAAAAAGATTTTACTGAGAAGTTTATAAAACTTTCAAGAGATGTTCATTTTTTAAATGATGACAGAGCTAAAATTAAACTAGAAATTAATAATCATTCTGGATCTAAAATAAAAGAGATTAAAGAATATACTAATTATTGAAAATTCTAGGAAACCAATCCTCACGCATTAAATCACCTGATTTCAAATTAATTCCATTAAATGGGGGAGATGTAGCTCCACCCCTATTCACATATCTTACATCATCTCCTATAAATCTCATTGAAAATGCTCGCCTTGACTTCAGGGTATTATTACCAGTAGAACTATGAACTGTTTTAAAATTAAATAATACAGCATCTCCTAGATTTAATTCTGGAATTAAAATATCATTTTGAAATTTTTCTATTTTGGGTAGATCCATAAAGCAACTATTTTCTTTATACCAAGATTGATTGTCAGACCATTTTGTTGGTCTAATAAGCTTTGACCATTGATGAGAGCCTAAAATTAATTTTAGATTATTTTCTTTATCGACTTCATCTAATGGTATCCAAAAACTTCCTGTGTCATTACCATCAACACAATAATAAGGCATATCTTGATGCCATGGAGTTTCTTTGTTTGTTCCAGGTTCTTTTATAAAAATATGTTCATGAAATATTTGGATAGACGTAGAATTGGTTGCTTCTGCAACTATTTGAGCTCCTAATGAGTTTAATATACAATCCTTAAATTCTTTTATTCTTTCCCAATTACAATAATCTTCAAAAAATCTACCATTAGTGTCGTCTACATTTTCTCTTCCATATTTACTTGGATTTTCTAAAACTTTTTGGAAACCTTTTCTTAAAGGTTTAATCCAATCTTTAAAAATATCTTTTACAATTAACACCCCATCTTTCTGATAATCCTTGACTTGTTTTTTTGATAAAAACATTTTTACTGTTCAAAACTATATTTTTTTTCTAAGTATTTTATTACATTGTGAATGATAAAAGTCATGAGTAAATAAATCCCACCTGCAACAATAAATACTTCGATAGGTTTAAAAGTTGTTGATATTATATATTTTGCTACCCCTGTAAGATCCATTAAGGTTACAGTGCTTGCTAAAGAAGTTCCTTTCATCATTAATATTATTTCATTGCCATAAGCTGGTAATGATTGTCTGATAGCAATTGGAATTTGAATTTTATAAAATATAATCTTATTTGATATTCCTAAACTTTTTCCAGCCTCAATAATTCCTGGCTTTATTGTTTGAAATGCTGATCTTAAAATCTCAGAAGTATAAGCCCCAGTATTTAATGTAAATGCAATTATTGCACACCAATAAGGTTCTTTTAAAATTACCCATAAAAAAGTTGATCTCAAATATTCAATTTGTCCTAGGCCAAAATAGATAATAAAAATTTGTACTAATAAAGGAGTACCCCTAAAAAAATAAGAGTATCCATAAGCAAACTTGTTGATGATCATATTATTGCTCATTCGCATGATTGCAAAAATTAGACCTGTAAATAATCCAAAGAATAATGACGCTGAAAGAAGTTTTAAAGTAATAACAGATGCTGCTAGAAGTTTTGGAGCGCTATTAATCATTAAATCAAAATCCATTAATACCCCTTACTATACTTAACTTCTAATTTATTAATTATTTTCATACTAAAATAAGTAAGTAATAAATATAGAACTGCTGCAAACGAATAGAAAAAAAGTGGATCTCTTGTTGATCCTGCTGCTATATAAGATTGTCTCATAATCTCAACTAATCCAGTTACTGAAATAAGAGACGTATCCTTTAGAGTAATTTGCCAAACATTACTTAGATTTGGTATCGCGAGTCTCAACATTTGGGGTAAAATTATTTTATAAAATTGGACAAATTTACTTATTCCCAAAACTTTTGCAGCCTCAAATTGTCCTTTATCTATTGATTGAATTGCACCCCTAAAAACTTCTGTTGAATAAGCACCTGAGATAATACCGATTGAAATAGAGCCAGTTAGAAATGCATTAATTTCTATGTAATCATTATAACCAAAAATTGAGGCAACATACATGATGGCTCCACTACCACCAAAAAAAAATAGATATATAACTAATAATTCAGGAACACCTCTAATTACAGTTGTATATGAGTTCGAAATAAAGTTTAAATATTTTTTTTTAGATAACTTTAATGGAGTAAATATTAATGCAAATAAAAAACCAATAATCATAGCTGTGATAGACACAGCGATTGTCATCAGGGTTGCAAAGAATAATTCATCACCCCAACCTGTTTTTCCAAATGTGAGAAGTTCCATATAGTTTGGCGACTATATATTATAGTCGCCAAATCTTAAATGAATTACATAGAGGCGTCGAAACCAAAGTGTTTAATAGCAAGTTTGCTAATAATTCCATCGTCTCTAGCTTTATCGATAGCAGCATTAAAGTCGTTAATAAGTTCAGAATCTCCTTTTCTTATTCCAACTCCAACTCCATTACCAAAAGCACCACCAGCGAATGTTGGTCCAGTAAGCACAACATTTTTACCAGATTTTTCTGCATAGTCAGTAAAAGCAACTGCTGCAGCTAAAGCTGCATCAATTCTTCCAGCAGCTAAATCAAGATTTACCTCATCTTGTGTTTTGTAAGTTCTAACTTTTATTTTACCCATCATTCCTGAGTCTAAAAAGTTTTGATGAATAGTTGCAGTTTGAACGCCTATAGTTTTGCCTTTAAATGCTTTAACTAAAACATCTAATGTTTCTTGTTCTTCTGCTGAAATATCAGTTAAATTAATTGCAGATAAAGTTTTTAATCCTTCATTTTTTGAACCTGCCATTACTGCCAAAGAAGCTACTTCATCAGCATAACCTTGTGAAAAATTTATAGTCTTTTTTCTTTCATCGGTAATAGACATTCCTGCCATAATCGCATCAAATTTTCTAGAGACTAAAGCTGGTATCATTCCATCCCAATCTTGTTCAACTATTGTGCAATCATGTTTCATAATTTTACAAAGCTCATTAGCTAGCTCAACTTCGAAACCTATCAAATTTCCTGCGGCATCTTTAGAGTTCCATGGTGGGTAAGCCCCTTCTGTCCCAATCTTAATGCTATCTGCGTACACATTTCCAATAACTAATAAAGAAGCTAGGACTGTAAAAATAGTTTTTTTGAATATATTCATTATTTTCTCCTTTAATTTTAAGCAATTATTTCACAATTTTAATAATTAAAAAAGAAAAATTAATGATTTATCGAAGATGAAAAATTCCAAGAACAATCAAAACTAGGTATGTAAACTCTAGATAATTTTGCATTACCAAAATTATGATTAAACACATTCAGCCAATTTTCAACCTGTTGTGGTTTTTTATCCTGACTGCCGACTTGTGCTGTTATCACACCCTTGGGTTTTAAAATTCTTACTAATGAGTCCATATTTTTAGCTGCCAAATCAATGCAAAACTGATCATCATTTAAATCTACAAAGATATGATCGTAGCTATCGTCTTTAACGGATTTGATACTTTCAAATGCATCTCCCCAAACACATTTTACCGAATTTTTCTCAGTTGCTTTTTTTCCTATATCTCCAAGATGTTTACTGCAAATCTCCACAACTTCAGGGTCAAGCTCATACCAATCAATAAAATTAAAATTTTTTGAAATACATTCTCTAGCAACACCACCATCACCTCCACCAATTATTGCAGCTCTATCATTTTCTTTATTTAAACTTAAACCTGCGCCTACAAAAGTCGAACTATATAAATACTCGTCAGTAGCGGCAACTTGAATTTCACTATCTATAAACAATGCTTTGCCAAATTGTTCTAAATCTAAAATTTCAATATGTTGTCCTACTTTAGATTTAAAGTCTTCCAAAACATCATTAACTACATATGATTTTTGTAATCCAGGAGAGCTGTAAATATCTGGATATAAAGACTTAGTATCTCTATTTAATTCTTTCTTAACTATTCTTTTATGATCAAAATTTTTTTTAATGATATCTATAGCAACTGAAGGATTAATTTTTCCACAAGTAAAAAAATCAAAACTAATAATTCCTTTTTCAGGGAATGTATGAAAACTTATATGGCTTTCAGCTAATAATGCTAATATTGTAAATCCTTGGGGTTCAAATTTATATTTTGAGATTTTAAGAATAGTAACTTTTGCTGCTTTTGCAATTTCATTAATTACTTTTTCAAATATTGAGGGATCATACTCTTTTGTAGTTCCAATAATGTCTAGAGTGATATGTTCACCAACCTTAGTCATTTATTAACCTCTTTTATAATTTTTTGCTTTATTTAAGACCCTTTGCATTTCTTCAAATGAGAGAATCTTGGGTTTTCCTATCTTTAGTGCAATAACATATTGTTGGCAAATATTTTCTATCTCCTGTGATAGTTCAAAAGCTTCATCTAAGTTTTTTCCAAAAGCAACCTGTCCGTGATTAGACATCAAGCAAGCACTTCTATTTTCTAAAGCTTTAATTACGTTATCTGATAGTTCTTTAGTTCCAAATGTAGCATATTCAGCACATTTGATATCTTCCCCTCCTGCAAGTGCAATCATATAATGAAACGGTGGAATTGGTTTTCCATGTGAGGATACAGCCGTTGCGTGTGGAGAGTGTGCATGAACGATCGCATGTGCCTCTTTTTTATTTGCATAAATATCTCGATGAAATCGCCATTCAGATGAAGGTTTATTGTCTATGTTGATATTTTCTACATCTTCATTTAAACCCATAAAAACAATGTCATCAGGTTTTAGTGTTTCATATTTTTTCCCTGATGGAGTGATTAAATAACCCTCTACATCATCTTCTCTTCCTCTCAAGGATATATTGCCGGATCTTAGAGGTGAAAGATTTGTAGAATTTAATTTTAACGAATATTGAATAATTTTATTTCTTTGATCTAAATTTTTCATTTAAATAAGTCTTTAAGTCCTTTTTCTGATGCTTCACATACACCTTTTTCAGTAATTAATCCTGTAATATATTTTGCAGGCGTCACATCAAAAGCTAAATTCATAGCTTTACTTTTTTTTGGGTATATTTGTATTTTTTTTATATTTCCCTCGTCATCAAAACCTTCCATAAATGATAATTCTTCTGAGTTTCTTTCCTCAATTGGAATATTTTTATGATCTTTTATATTCCAGTCTATCGTCGAACTTGGAAGAGCTACGTAAAAAGGAATATTATTATCGTGAGCAGCTAATGCTTTAAGATAAGTTCCAACTTTATTACAAACATCTCCATTGGATAAAGTTCTATCTGTACCGACAATACACATATCAACATCTCCTCTTTGCATTAAAATACCACCTGTATTGTCTGCAATGATTGTATTTTTAATTCCCTCTTCATTTAATTCATATGAGGTCAAGTTAGCACCTTGATTTCTTGGTCTCGTTTCATCGGCCCAAACATGAATTGGAATTCCTTTCTTATGAGCGTGATAGAGTGGTGAAGTAGCGGTACCCCAATTAATTGTTGCAAGCCAGCCTGCGTTACAATGAGTTAAAATATTTACTGTATCTTTTTTTTTATTATAAATTTCCTCAATTATTTTTAGACCATTTAATCCTATATTATGACAAAATTTAATATCTTCTTCACAAATTTCTTTTGCTTCATTAATTGCAATATCCAAAATTTTATCAATATTGATACCTGATAATTTATTCATCATTCTATCAACAGCCCATTTGAGATTTATTGCTGTTGGTCTTGAACTGATTAAATCTTCTGCAGATTTCTTTAAAAATGATTGATCATTATTTTCAATGATAGCTAAAACTAATCCATAAGCTGCAGCTGCTCCTATAAGAGGTGCACCTCTTACTTCCATTACTTTAATTGCATTTATTGCATCATTAACTGTTTTAAGGTCTTTTATTATAAATTGGTGAGGAAGTTTTGTTTGATTAATAATTTTTACAATATTATTTTCAAACCAAATCGTGCGATATTCTTTTCCCTTTATTTTCATTTATTCAAAACTCTACCTGCAACTGTTTTTAATTTATCTTTTGTTTTCTGAGTTCTTTTTTCAGGTGTTGTTATAATTGCTACATCTAAACAATTATTGGTTGGGTCTTTAGGATCAATATGATTTTCATAGTTTTCTATTAAATTCTTAATCATATTTTTTGCTTTAGCAGCATTACCTAATAAAACTTTAATAACTTGCTGCACATCAACATTTTCATGATCTGGATGCCAGCAATCATAATCTGTTACCATAGATACTGACGCATATCGTATTTCTGCTTCTCTTGCTAATTTAGCTTCGGGCATATTAGTCATGCCAATAACATCTGCTTTCCAAGATCTATATAAATTTGATTCTGCTAAAGTTGAAAATTGAGGACCTTCCATAACCACATAAGTTCCATTTCTTTGGTAATCAATTTTTTCTTTTTTAATTGCTATTTCGCATGCATTCATTAAACCATTTGATGTTGGGTGAGCCATAGATACATGAGCAACTATCTCTTCATCAAAAAATGTTTTTTCTCTAGCAAATGTTCTATCTATAAATTGATCAACAATTACAAATTTACCTGGGGGCAAATCTTTTTTTAAAGAACCAACAGCTGAGACAGATACTATGTCAGTAACACCTAATTGCTTCAGTGCATCTATATTTGCTCTAAAATTTATGTTAGATGGAGAAATAAAGTGGCCTCTTCCATGTCTTGGTAAAAAATAAACTTCTTTATCATTGTAATTTGTTTTTAAAATATTATCAGATGGTTTGCCCCAAGGGGTATTTAATTCTAGTAATTCTCTTTCTCTAAATTCCTCAACATCATAAAGTCCACTTCCACCAATTATTGCTAATTTATTTGTTGTCATAGTTAAAAATTTAATTATTTATACTTTTATATTTAACTATTATGAATTTAAAAGATTATATTAGATCTATTCCAGATTATCCAAAAAAAGGTATTTTATTTAGAGATATTACCACTTTAATTAAAGATGAAAATGCTTTTACTGAAACAATTAATCAAATAGTTGAAAGATCTAAAAAATATAATTTTTCAAAGATTGCAGCTATTGAATCTAGAGGTTTTGTTTTTGCCTCTGCAGTTTCTTATATTTTAAAAAAACCTTTTTTAATGCTCAGAAAAAAAAATAAACTTCCTGCAGATGTTCACTCAATAGATTTTGAATTAGAGTATGGAACTGCTACAATTGAAGTTCATAAAGACTCTATCAATAAAAATGATGGTGTTTTGATTATAGATGATTTAATTGCTACAGGTGGCACGGCTGAGGCTGCTGCTAAACTTGTAGAAATCTCAGAAGGGAACGTTTCTGCGTTTATTTTTGTAATAAATTTATTTGATTTAAATGGGTCTGATAATTTGGTCAAAAAAGGATATAAAGTAGAAAATTTAATTAATTTTCCTGGACACTAATAAGTTGAGCGACCACCACTAATATCAAAAACCGCAGCGGTTGAAAAAGTATTTTCTTCAGAAGAAAGCCAACAGACTAAAGAAGTAAATTCTTCAACTTCAAGAAATCTACCTCTTGGAACTTTAGACAACATTCTTTGTACATGCTCTTTAGTCATCTGATCTAAAATACGTGTATTAGCTCCAGCAGGTGTAACTGCGTTTACAGCAATATTCTTGTCTGCCAGTTCTTTACCTAAAGATTTTGTTAATCCAATAGCACCAGCTTTTCCAACGCTGTAAGCACTTGCATTCGCATTACCATCTTTTCCTGCAACTGATGCAACATTTACAATTCTCCCATAATTATTCTTTATCATACTAGGCACTATAGATCTGCAACAATTAAAAGTTCCCATTAAATTAATATCCACAACTTTTTTCCAAATCTCAATATCGTATTCCCATAATGTTGCAGTCGGGCCAGTAATGCCAGCGTTGTTAATTAAAATATCAATATTAGAATTTTTTGAAATTTCATTAGCACAATTTGAGACTTCTTTAAAATTTGACACATCTACAATTTTTGAGCTCAAATTTTTATTATTCAATTTATTAATAGCTAATTCCATCATTTTAGAGTCTGTGTCCCAAATTATTACTTTAGCACCTGACTCTAAAAATCTTTTGGCAATATCTAAGCCAAAACCTTGAGCGCCTCCTGTAACAACAGCAGTTCTGTTTTGAAAATCAAAAGTAATTTTTTTCATTTGTTATTTTTTAGCTAATAAATAATATGTTAATGATGCAATTAAAGCACCAATTATCCAAGAATAAGATTGAAGAAACATTAAATTAACATTCCAAATTGTTGAAGCAGAGAAAATAAAACCTAATATTATAGAGTAAACACCTTTGATGTGCCAACCTTTAGAATAATAATAGGAGCTATCGAGTTCAAAGGAATAAATATCTTT
>CACKKY010000002.1 GCA_902600855.1 uncultured Pelagibacteraceae bacterium
AAATTACCAGAGAACAATTCCATTCTTTAATTTAGGGCCTGACAATAACTGGCAAAAAATTCTAGATGAAGATTTAAAAAAAAAACTTAATTTTACTTTTAACAAAAGTTTGAAATTTTTTTCTTATATATAACTTAATCAATTATTTTAAATTTTAACTATTGCTTAATTGAAAAAAAGCTATTAATTTAAAAATTTACAAAATAAGCGGGCATAGCTCAGTGGTAGAGCGTCTCGTTGCCAACGAGAAGGTCGAGGGTTCGACCCCCTTTGCCCGCTCCAAGAATAAAAGATGGTAACAAATAATAAAGAACCAACAATTGATGAATTACTTGTTAAAGCCACAAAATTTCACCAGAACAATAATTTAAAAGAGGCAGAGCAATTATATAAAACAATATTAGATAGAAATTCTAATTTTATTAGTGCACATAATAATTTAGGACTAATTTACAAGAATAAAGGAGAAAATGAAAAAGCTAAAATTTGCTTTAAAAAAGTAATTGAAATTGATTCAGAGATCACAGAAGCACAAAATAATTTAGGATTAACATTTCAACAGTCTGGAGAAAATGAGAAAGCTATAAATTGTTTCAAAAAATCAATCAAAATAGATCCTAATTATTCATCAGCATATTACAATATTGCTTCAATATTTCATAAAATGGGAAAACTCGAAATTGCCAAAAGTTATTATGAAAAGGCGATTGAAATTAAACCTAATTATACTGAAGCATATAATAATCTTGGTATAATTTTTAATCAATTAGAGGAAAATGAAAATGCAATTTTATATTGCAAAAAGGCAATTGACATAAATTCTTCATTTTTTAATGCACATTACAATTTAGGATTAATATTTCAGAAGATTGATGAAAATGAAAAAGCTATAAATTGTTACGAAAATGCAATTAGAATAAATCCTAACTTTTTTAATGCTTATAATAACCTTGGCATCTTATTTAAAAAAAAAGGTGAGTCTCTAAAAGCAAAAAACTGTTATGAAAATGCAATTAGAATAAATCCAAAATTTTCAGATGCATATAATAATCTTGGCGTCTATTTTACTGATTTAGGAAAAACTGAAGATGCAATTCATAATTATGCTGAAGCATTTATACATAACCCTAAAAATAAAGATGCCCAATTAAATTTGATTAATGATTTAACATTTTATACACCAAATAAATCTAACAATATTAGTAATCCAATAATTGTTGCTAATAATGCGTTAAGAGAAGCTAATCAAGAATTCACTTTCGAAGATCTTTTAGATGATAATTATTTAGCAATTTTTTTTGAAAATTCTAACAAAGCATTTTCAAATGTTAAACATATTTTAGATGGTTTAAAATTTAATGAAACTCAGACTTTTAGAAGAAATCCAACTCATTTTAACTGTAAAAGACACCATAGATTATTTAATGAAAATAATATGATACCAAAATTTTGTTTTAGTTGTTTTAAAATTCAAATAGACCCAAAAAATATTTTAGAATTATTCAAATTATTTTTCATTTTTGATGCTATCAGGTTTACAGATAATAATTGGAGAAAATGCATGATAGAAACAAGACCAGAAATATCAGGAGCTTACAAAGGTTATATTTATTGCTCGAGCATGAAAGAGGCTAATAAAATTTTAAAATTTATTTCTCCAACTCTAAATAAGTTTTTAAAATGCAAAATTGATATCAAAAGAGGTTGTTCTGAATTTTATAAATCATATCCAAATTATAAATTAACAGATGAAAATGAGACTAATTTTATGAAGTATAATACTGAGTGGGAAAACATAGAAAAAGAAGACGACAATAAAATTAAAAATGTTGAAAAAATATATAAAAAAACAGTCAGTGGACTTAGTTTATCTGATTTTTTAATCATGAGAAATTGGCTATCATATGCGAAAATTATTGATGATACTTCATATAAAAATATTACAGAAGATGTTCCAAATTCAGAATTAGTATCAAGTCTTGTATCTGATCAATTAGATTTTAGAAAAAAGCAACTTTTATGTTAAGATTACAATATGAGTGATTTAACTGATAAAAAATGTGTACCTTGTGAAGGAGGTGTCATTCCGTTCGATATTTCTCAAATCCATAAGTATCAAAAAAAAGTTGATGGTTGGGACATTATTAAAGATAAAGAGGAAATTTTTTTTTTAGAAAAAAAATTTAGTTTTTCAAATTTTTTAGAGAGTCAAGAATTTGTAAATAGTGTTGGAAGAATATCAGAGAAAGAGGGACATCATCCTGATATTAACTTTGGTTGGGGATATGCGAAAATAAGTATTACCACACATGCAATACAAGGTCTTTCTGAAAATGATTTTATTTTAGCTGCAAAAATAGATAAAATTACTAATGTCTAAAATGTCTGGTCTTTGAAAAAACTAAAGCTGTATTTGTTTCATTTGCAAATTGAATAATTTCTTTATCTCTTATTGAACCCGATGGTTGTATGACTGCACGAATTCCTGATTGTACTAATTTTTCTATACCGTCTATAAATGGAAAAAATGCATCGGATGCTGCAACTAAGTTTTTATTTTCATTTGTAAATTTTTTCATTTTGTTTATTGCTATATTACAACTATCTAAACGGCTTGGTTGACCAGAGCCAATCCCAGCGGTTGTTTCATTTGTTGCAATAACAATCGCGTTAGATTTAACATATCGGCACACATTAAATGCAAAAATTAAATCTTTCATTTCAGCTTTACTTGGTTTACGTTTTGAGACAATTTTAAAATCCTTGGCAGCAAATTTTTTTAGGTCTTCTGATTGAAATAATATCTCATTATTTGTAGATATATGTTTGAGACCCTCACTGATTGAATAATTTGATGAGTCTATTAACCTTAAATTTTTCTTTTTCTTTAATATTTTTAATGCTTCGTTATCAAACTTATTAGCAATTATTACCTCAAAAAATATTTTATTTAACTCATTAGCTAATCTTTTTGTCACTTTAAAGTTGCACGACACTATTCCTCCATAAGCGCTTATAGGGTCACATGCTAATGCAGATTTATAACTCTCAAGATTATTATTCTTAATAGAAACTCCACAAGGTGTTGCATGTTTTACAATTACTGTTCCCGTGGTTTTTGTTAGAGATTTTGAAATTGTTAACGCTGCAAAAATATCATTATAATTATTATAACTTAATTGTTTTCCATGAATTTGTTTTATGTCTATTTCTGATTTTCTTGAATAAATTCCACTTATTTGATGGGGATTTTCACCATACCTAAGAGTTGCTATTAAATTTCCATGTATTATTTTTTTTTTAGGAAAGTACGTACTAGTTATTTTATTAAAATAATCTGAGATTACTGAGTCATAATAAGCAGTTTCAGCAAATGCAACTCTTGATAGTCTTTTCCTAAAGTCTAGTGATGTAGATCCTTTATACTTATTAATTTGATCAATTAATTCAGAATACTGATCAGACGAAGTAATTACAGTTACATCTTTGTAATTTTTTGCTGCAGATCTAACCATTGTAGGTCCTCCTACATCAATATTTTCAATTATTTTATTGTGATTAGAAGTTTTTTTTAATGTATTTTCAAATGGATAAAAATTCACAATCACTAAATCGATATTTTCAAAATTATTAATTCTTAAATCTTTTAAATGTAATTTGTTATCTCTTTTATTCAAAATTCCAGCATGTATCTTAGGGTGGAGAGTTTTTAATCTACCATTTAAAATTTCTGGTGAACTAGTAAATTGTGAAACCTCAATACAATTAAATTTTAATTTTTTGATTTCTTTAAAGGTTCCACCAGAACTTATAATTTTTACTTTATTCTTTTTTAGTACATCTAAAAGTGGTTTAAGATTGTTTTTATCTGAAACAGAAATTAGGGCTGTTTTTATTTTATTCATTATAATTTAATTATTTCCCATTTAATAGTTTGTTCATTTTCTATATTAATTCCAGAAATAAAGATATTTTGATTTTCTTTAGATGAATTTTTATTACCGAAATATAAACCATTATCAATATTTATATTATAATTATCACAACTAAATTTCCAACCTTCATCATCTATTTCAATAAGTATATATTTACTGTCTTGAGTTTTCATGACTTTCGAACTTGGATGAAGATGAAATCTAATATCAAATTTAATTTCTTTGTTTGGAACCTTTCTTAATATTTTGTCAAATCCGACAAACTTATTTTGCTCAGGGTAAAATTCAACTGTCCTTTCGTGAATTGAACCAAATTTTTGTAAATATCCATCATGTGAGCCAGAAATTTTCCAGTAATTTTTTTCATAAACAATATTTTTTTTTACAACTTTTAATCCTTTATCAACCACGATAAATTTACCTCTCTTTTTCGAGGTACATGAGGAAAAGTCTTCTATGATTAAAGTATTATGGAGAGAAGTACTCTTGGACAGTTTATTTAGTTTGCTCTTTTTATCCGAGAAATATCCAGCATTAGTTATTAATTTTTTTTGATTTGAAAATATTTCAAATGATAAAGCACCATATTGATATTCTTTAGAAAAATTTTTATTTGGACTTGAGCCAACATCCATTGCTAAAACAATTTTTTTATTTTTTAAAATTACGTATCCACCCAGTTCATTTAAATCATTTTTAAATTTGTAACCAAATCTTTTTAGGTATTGATCAAAATCATTATTTTTTGAGTGATAATTTCCATTAAAAAAAATATCAGAATTAATATCTTTCCAGAAAAAAGCATAGCCTGATCCTAAATAAAATATAGTTTCGTTAATGTATTCCGGAATAATGTTTTGAGATTCCTTAAACCACTCTCTAATAATAATGAAATACTTAAGATAAAATATTAATTGTTTTATGTTTCTTGATTTTGTAAAGCCTTGGTTATCGATCGAATATTTAATTATATTTTTTAAAATATTTAAACCATTTTCGAGATAGTTTTTTTCATTTTTATAGGCTAGTCCAGTTAAAATTATTGCAGAACATCCAATTAATTTATTTTCAAGATTATCTGAAGATTTGATTTCACTTAATAAGTGATTAGTTTGTTTTTGAATCATGTGATCAAACATTAAACAATATTCTCTATCACTATCCTCATAAGTAAGTTGATGATTTGATAGCCATGCAATAATTCTTTTAGAAGTTATATCAAATTCCCAACTTTTTTTATTGTATTTGCCATTATCTTTAACCCAATTTTTAATGACTGATCTGGTAGTTTCTTTTGAAGATTTTAAATCGAGACTGAAGAACCAAAAAAAATTATTTATTTTTTCATAGTCTTTTGCACTCATTTTGCTTTGCCAAATAGTGTCAATTACAAAATCTTCAATTCTGTATTTTTTATTCTGATATTTTAAAATTGAGGAAAGAAGGTGCGGGCTTGGTTTATATTGAAAATAATTTTTAAAAGTTTTTGAAATTTTCTTTTCGTAAAAATTTGAATTTTGATAAATGTTTTTAAAATTATCTCTTAAACCACAATAAAACTGTCCTAAAAAACCCAAGGAATTTGAATTAATCATTAACTTATTTTAGTTTTAATAAATTAATATTTTTTTTTATATCTCCACCATTACTTTTAAATATAGTTGTGCCCGAAACAAGAATATTTGCCCCAGCATCAATAGCAATTTTACAATTATCAAAGTTTATCCCACCATCAATTTCAATATCAAAGTTTAATTTTTTTTCCTCTTGGATTTTTTTTAACTTTCTTATTTTTTCTAGAACTTCTGGCATAAATTTTTGGCCTCCAAAACCTGGATTAACACTCATAATAAGTACCAGATCTATTTGATCTAACAATTCAGTAATCAATTCAATTTTTGACTCTGGATTCAGAGAAACACCAACCTTTCTTTTTAAATCTTTAATTCTTTTTATGGACTTCTCTAAGTTTTCCGTGGCTTCTGGATGTATTGTAATTATATCCGCTCCTGCATCTGCGTAAGCCTCTATGTAATTGTGTACTGGTGAAATCATTAAGTGCACATCAAATTTAAGAGAGCATTTTTTTCGTAAAGCTTTAATGACCGGAGGACCAATAGTAAGATTTGGAACAAAATGTCCATCCATCACATCAACATGAATCATATCTGCTCCAGCATCTTCTAATTTTTTAACTTCATTGCCTAATTGACTAAAATCAGCTGATAGAATTGATGGTGAAATTTGTATTTTTTTCATCGATAACTAAAATTACTAGTATCAATTTTTAAAATTTAATTGAATTAAAAAATTGATAAATTTGTCTTGAAATTTCGCTTTCTAGAGGAAAAGATAGCATTCCCATTACAGAATAACCCAAAATATAGGGCATCAAATAAAATCTAATCATAAAAAAAAACCAAGCTACATAAAGTGGGACTAAAGGTTGAATTATAAATGATGGTGTTATTGGTTTAAACATATTAATTAAAGGGTTGGTAAATTTTACAAAAACTTTCATAAAAAAGAATTGTGAGTCTTCTTTTTGGAAAATATTCATTGCCACCCTTCCTATTAAAGTCCACATGACTACTCCAAGAATGTAATCAATTATATATACTAGTGGATGAAAATTAGCCGACATTAAGGGTATTTATATTTTAAAACGGAACGAATTAAAAGGGGCGAAGTTAATCGCCCCTTAATCTAAATTATTTAATTTTTGCCAATGATCGTTCTACCTGACGGTACTCGAACTTCATCAACCATTTTTTGCGTTGCAGCACTAGGCTCTGATGTTATTAAACTTACAACAACCATAGATACTAAGCTGACAGCTGAACCAAAGATACCAAACGTTAACTGTGTAATACCTAAGAATCCACTTCCACCATTTCTTACCCATATTAGGTAACCTAGTCCTGAAAGTAATCCTAAAGCCATACCAGCTACAGCACCTTCTTTATTGGCTCTCTTCCACCATACACCAAGTACAAGTGGGAAGAACAGTCCAGACATCGCAAAGTCAAAAGCCCAGATTACTGAACCCAAGATACCTTGGATCTCCATTGCTGCAATAGTTGCTCCAGCAAAACCAATTACTACAAGTAATACCCTTGCAACAACTAGTCTCTTAGCAGTCTCAGCTTTCGGATCGATGATTTTATAGTAAACATCGTGTGAGATTGCATTAGCAATTGCTAGAATCAAACCATCAGCTGTTGACATGGCAGCAGCCATACCTCCAGCAGCAACTAGACCTGAGATTACATAAGGCAATCCAGCAATCTCTGGTGTTGCTAACACAACGGCTTTACCACCCATGAAAAACTCGTTTAATTCAAGAGTTCCATTTCCATTAAAGTCGCTTACAAACATCAAGTTTGCTTGGTTCCAGTTTTGATACCAATCTATTGCTTGAACTTCTGCAATTGATTTACCAATAATACCTGTTGATAATGAAGGGTCAATCAATGACAGTTTGGATAACGTTGCTAACATTGGAGCTGAAGAATAAAGTAGGAAGATAAAGAATAATGACCAACCTACTGATTTTCTTGCTGCTTTTACACTTGGAGTAGTGAAATATCTCATCATCACGTGAGGCAATGAAGCTGTTCCCATCATCATTGCAAGTGCTAATGAAATAAAAGCCCAAGGTGTTGCATTAACTGCAGAGTGAGCTTTAGTTATTCCAGCTAATCCTTTTGGTACTGTTGCAAGGTCAGCAGCAGAGTTTTTTACAAAACCAAACTGTTGCTCTAGTTCACCAATTCTAGCTACTTCATCAGCTAACATAAAGTGTGGGAAGAAACCCGCACCCATTTTGTTACTGATCCAGAATACTGGTAGTAAGTAAGCTATGATTAGAACGATATATTGTGCAACCTGTGTCCAAGTTACTCCTCTCATACCACCAAGCATTGAACAAAGTAAAATACTTATTAGTCCAACGTATACGGCGTATTGAAATGGAATATCAAGAGCAACAGATGCGATTGTACCCGTAGCATTAATTTGTGCAGTCACATAGGTGAATGAAGCAACAGTTAAAACTACTACCGCAAGAAACCTACTTAGATTACCACCGTACCTTGTACCTATGAAATCTGGAACTGTGTAACATCCAAATTTTCTTAAGTAAGGTGCTAATAAAGTTGCAACCAATACATAACCACCAGTCCAACCTACAAGTAGCGCCATATATCCGTAACCTTTAAAGTAGATACCACCTGCCATTGCAACGAATGAAGCACCAGACATCCAGTCTGCTGCAGTCGCCATTCCATTGAATACAGTTGGAACCTGTCTTCCAGCTACGTAATATGCATCTGCTTGAGCTGTTCGTGATAGATACCCAATTATTGCATAAATACAAACTGTGAATGCAACAAAGCAAATTCCTATTGCTTTTGAAGTCATTCCCATTTGTTCACCAATTGACATCAAGATTATGAAAGCTAAAAATCCACCAGTATAGATTCCATAAACTTTTGGTAAATTGTCTATAAAATTACCTTTAATCATTAGTCATCCCCTCTTTCTGAAAAGCCAAATTCTTCATCGATTTTTTCTTGTCTGTTTGCAAACCAGAAAATCAAGATAACGAAAATTCCAAGTGATCCCTGACAAGTAAACCAATATGTCAGTGGATAACCGAAAGGTCCCGTAACCGATTCCATTTCAGCTCCAAAAAGGAAGATACCAATTGAGAAAACAAACCATATTGCTAATGTCATCATTAACAATCCTCTAGTTTTTTCCCAGTGTTGTGCCTGTTTCGACATGTATACCTCTCTCTTTTAGTTATAACTGGCAAAAACCATAACCATTATGAAAGAGATTTAAAGTGTTAAAATTGTTCATATTACAAGTATTTTTGAGGTATATATTCATAAAACACTGATTTTATGTCAAAATTTAAATTAAGCTGGAAAGATTTATCTTTGAATGATTTCAAAATATATCTATTTGCTTTGTTTAAAGCATTTATTCCAAAGAAAAAAATTAAAAATTTTGATGATCTTGAAAGTTTTATTCAATCAAAATCTGCCTGGGTAAGTCAGGTTACTTTGTATAACTATTTAAAGACTAGAATGGGAACTAGATATGTTCTTCATTTTGAAAATGATAAATTTATGTCCTCTGTAAATTTAGCTAAATGGAATATTTATTCTGTGGCTTTACAAGATCTTACTTTTTTTTCTTTCTCTTATCTTAAAGTAAATTTTAATTACACAGAATATTCAAAGGCGAGAGAAATTTATTTTAATATTCTTGATGACGAAATATCTAATAAGATGCCTTTAGACATAATAAAAGACTCAAAAGAAACTTTTGATGAAAGATTAAATATTATAAATTGGGATAACTACTTTATGGATCGTCCATTCAACCCAAGTGCTTTATCATTATATAAGTGGGCACCCATAGCTGAAGAGCTAAAAAATTTAGATAGAAAAATTGTTTTAAATTCTATGATTTTAAAATGGAATAATGTTGAAAAAGAATTTAAGAAATTAATTGATCTTTAAATATTTTTTCTATTTTCAACTAAACTATCGACTACTGTTGGATCTGCTAAAGTAGTTATGTCTCCAAGTTGATCATGTTCATTAGTTGCAATTTTTCTTAAAATTCTTCTCATTATTTTCCCAGATCTAGTTTTCGGTAGACCCGGAGTGAAATGAATTATTTCAGGTCTGTATATTGGACCTAGTGTGCGTGCTACGTGATTTTTTAACTCTCTTTCTAAATCTCCATCGGCTTTTTCCCCTAAATTAAGAGTTACATAAACGTATAAAGCATTACCTTTTAAATCGTGAGGGAAACCAACTACAGCTGCTTCAGCTACCTTTGGATGAGCAACAAATGAACTTTCAATTTCAGCTGTACCAAGATTATGACCTGAAACTATAATAACATCATCAACTCTTCCTGTAATCCAATAATATCCATCTTTATCTCTCCTACATCCATCTCCAGTAAAATATTTTCCATTAAACTGTGAAAAATATGTTTCGATAAATCTTTTATGATCTCCATAAACAGTTCTCATTTGACCTGGCCAAGATTGAGAGATACACAATCTTCCTTCACCTGCTCCTTTTATCTCTTTTCCATTTTTATCTACTAATGCTGGTTTAATTCCATAAAAAGGTTTTGTTGCTGATCCAGGCTTAAGATTTATTGCTCCAGTTTGAGGTGCTATTAAAATTCCCCCAGTCTCAGTTTGCCACCATGTATCAACAATAGGACATTTGGAATTTCCAACTGTTTTATAGTACCACATCCATGCTTCTGGATTTATTGGTTCACCTACGGTTCCTAGTAATTTCAGAGATTTTCTAGTTGTTTTTTTAACTGGTGTATCCCCTTCTCTCATTAAAGCTCTAATAGCTGTAGGCGCAGTGTAAAATGTATTAACTTTATATTTGTCAACTATCTGCCACCATCTTGAACTGTCAGGATAATTTGGAATTCCCTCAAACATTATAGTTGTTGCTCCGTTAGCCAAAGGACCATAAATAATGTAGCTATGACCAGTTACCCAACCAATATCAGCCGTACACCAATAAATATCTTTTGGTTTATGATTAAAGATATATTGGTGTGTCATTGACGCATAAACTATATAACCACCTGTTGTATGCAAAACCCCTTTAGGTTTTCCTGTCGAGCCAGAAGTATATAAAATAAATAAAGGATCTTCGGCGTTCATTTCTTCTGGTTCACAATTAGATGATACGTCTTTAATTAAATCATGGTACCAAACATCTCTTCTTTTATTCCATTTAATTTCACCACCTGTTCTTTTAACAACAATACATTTTTTTACATTAGGACAATCATATAATGCTTCGTCCGTCGTTTGTTTGAGCGGGATAGTCTTTCCACCTCTCACACCTTCATCTGCAGTAATTATATATTCAGACTCACAATCATTTACTCTTCCAGAAATTGAGTCAGCAGAAAACCCACCAAAAATAATTGAGTGTACAGCTCCTATTCTTGCACAAGCAAGCATTAAAATTGCTAATTCAGGTATCATTGTAAGGTAAATTGTTACACGATCACCTTTTTTTATACCCAGCTTTTTTAAACCATTGGCTGCTTTAGAAACTTTTTGATACAATTGTTTATAAGATATTTTTTGGCTATCTTTAGGATCATCACCAACCCAAATTATAGCAGTCTTATCTTTATGATCTTTTAAATGTCTATCAATACAGTTAGCTGAAGCATTAAGAGTTCCATCATAAAACCACTTAATTTTTACTTCTTTATTACTATACTTTATGTCCTTAATTTTTTTATAAGGTTTTATCCAAGAAATCCTTTTACCTTCACGTCTCCAAAAATTATCATTACTTTTGATTGAGTCGGTATATTTCTTTTGATATTGAGTTTTATTTGCTAAACTATTTTTAACCCATTCAGGCTTAGTTTTTATTATTAGTTCCGATGCAGGTGTGCTCTTTATTTTTTGAAGTTTTTTTCTCTTAGCAATTTTTCTTTTTGAAGAAATTTTTGGCATAAAATATATTTTAAGGATTAATTCTACCCATGTTATTTAAAATTTTCCAGCTTTTAGAGTCTATGGACATCACTGAGAGTCTACTTTGTTTTATTAAAGATAAATGGCTTAATTTCTTGTTCATTTTAATATTTTCCAGAGTTATAGGTGTCTTTAGTTTTTCCTTAAATCTTACAGTAACAGCAACAAAACGACCACTTTTATCGGTTTTATCTAAATAATATTCTTTGATGACTTCTACTATACCAACGATTTCTTTACCTATATTTGAGTGGTAAAAAAAACAAAGATCACCTTTTTTCATATTTTTTAAATTTTTAGCTGCTTGATAGTTTCTAACACCATCCCAAGCTGCACCTTTAAAGCCAGCTTTTTTTTGTTGATCAATAGACCAAACGTCAGGCTCAGATTTCATTAACCAATATTGCATTATAATTTGACTCCTGCACCTTTAAGAAAAGCTGCTTCCTCATCCAATTGCCACCTGGGTTTTGCAGGATAATCTAGATTATCAAATTGTCTCAATTTAAATTTTTCTAAACCAACCATTGCAATCATTGCTGCATTATCACCACAAAGTTCCATCGGTGGAAATATACTTTTATAATTTTCCTCTTTACATAAATTTGTTAGCATAGATCTAATATTCTTATTTGCCGCAACACCACCAGCTACTACAAATATTTTTTCTTTTGTTATATTTTGATTTTGAAATTCACTAAATGCAATCTTTGTTTTTTTATATAGTATTTCTTCGATTGTTTTTTGAAATGATGCTGCAAGGTCAAATTTTTCTTGTTCAGTTTTAATTTTTTTTGATATTCTTAAAATTGCAGTTTTAAGTCCTGCAAATGATAAGTTGCAACCTCCTTTATTAAATATTGGTTTTGGTAAATTGTATTTATTTGGGTCACCTTTTTTGGCAAAAACTTCAATTTGTGGACCACCTGGAAATTCTACTCCTAAAAGTTTTGCAGTTTTGTCAAATGCCTCACCTAAAGCATCATCGATAGTTGTTCCTAATCTTTTATATTTTCCAAGACCTTGAACATTTAAAAATTGTGAGTGACCACCAGAAATCAACAACAGCAGATATGGATAATTTAAGTTTGAATTCAGTTTAGGACTCAGTGCGTGACCCTCTAAATGATTTACTGCAATAAATGGTTTATTTATTGAAGATGAAAAAGCCTTTCCAAAACTTAGTCCAACAGATAAACATACGACCAACCCTGGCCCTGCAGTGGAAGCAACTGCATCAATTTCTTCGATTTCTTTTCCGCTTTTATCAATTGCCTTTTGAACGATCCAGTCTATCTTCTCAATATGTGACCTAGCAGCTAATTCTGGAACAACTCCTCCAAACTCCTTATGAACCTCTTCCTGGCTTGAGACAATACTTGATAAAATTCTAGGATTTCCTTCATCATTTTCGGTAATTATTGATGCAGCTGTCTCATCACAGCTTGTTTCTATTCCTAGAATTAAGGGTTTTTTACTCATTCAAATAGTTTTTATTAATTGTACAATCTTAATACAAGTAAGAAAATTTATTTATGAATAAAAAAATAATAATTGGCACTAGAGGAAGCAAGCTAGCTTTGAATTATGCTAAAGTTGCTAAATATAAGATTGTTCAAAATAATGATTTGGATACTGAAAATATAGTAATTAAAGAGATCAACACTCAAGGTGATCAGTTTCAAGATAAAAGATTATCTGACATAGGAGGTAAAGGCTTATTTTCTTCAAATATAGAAAAAGAACTTCAAAACAAAAAAATTGACATAGCAGTTCATGCGCTTAAAGATTTACCTGCAAGAGAAACTGATGGTCTTATAATAGATACATTTTTACAAAGGAATGATCCTAGAGAAATTTTGATAACAACTGATAAAAAAAAATTAAAGGAATTAAAGTCTAATGCAATAATTGGAACATCATCATTTAGGAGAGAGTTTCAAATTAAGAATATTAGATCCGATTTAGATTGTAAACTTATCAGAGGTAATGTTGATACTCGAATTAAAAAACTAAAAGATGGATTGTATGATGCAATAATTTTATCATATGCGGGAATACAATCATTGGAAATGAACAATGAGGTTTCTGAAATATTTTCAGTAGAAAAATTTATTCCAAGTGCTGGACAAGGAGTAATTTGTCTTCAATGTCGAGAAAATGATGATGAAATATTATCAATATTGGAGAAAGTAAATCACAAAGAAACTTATCAAAGAGCAAATGCAGAAAGAAATGTGTTAAAAATTTTAGAGGGAGATTGTGAAACTGCCGTTGGAGCTCACGCTAAAATATATGGAAATGAGATCTCATTAGAGACAGAACTTTTTTCTTTAGATGGTAGTCAAAGATTTTATGAAAAAAAGGTTGCCCCAATTGAAAACGCGAAAGAACTTGGAACAGAAGTAGGAAAAATTTTAAAGTTTAAATCTAATAATTCATATAAAAGATAATATGCACATATTATTAACCAGACCCCTAGAAGATTGTTCAGAGATGATTGTTAGATTTAAATTTTTGGGTCACATGGTCTCCCATCTTCCTTTGCTAAAAATAGTTAAAGTTAACTTTAATCAAGTTAATTACTCTAATTATAAGGGAATGATTTTTACAAGTGCCAATGCAATTAAGTTTTTAGAAAGTAAAAAAATTAATAAAAATATATTATGTTTTTGTGTGGGTAGTGCCACAGAAAAACAAGCGAAAAGTGTCGGGTTTCAAAATATAATTTCCGCGGAGGGAAATATTGATAATCTTAAAGAATTAATCTTACAAAATTTTGATCAAAAAGAAGGAAAACTTATTTATGTAAGTGGTGAAATAATATCCTCAAACCTCGATGAGCAATTATCGACCGAGGGTTATACGATAGAGAGGATTATAAATTATAAAACTATTCATAATGATAAATTTGATGAAAATTTTGTTAACGTGCTTAAATCTAATATACCTGATATGGTATATGTTTATTCTCAAAATAGTGCGTTAAGTTTTTTAAAATTTATCAAGATTAACCAGTCCGAAAATCTTTGGATGAATACAAATTTAATGTGTTTAGGTGAAAAAACCTCGTCAATACTGAACGAAATTAAATGGAAAAAGATATTTCTTTTTAATCCTGGTGAAGAGGAGTTTTTGTTATATAAAATTTAAATATGGAAATAATTAACAATTTTTTTGAAATTTTTTCATCAGTTTGGAATAAAGGTATTCTTGGTGTTGATATTTTTCAAATACTAATTGGCATAGGAATTTTCCTAATTTTTTTAATATTTAGAGGATTAATCAGCAAACTTATAATTAAGAAACTTGAGATCATTTCAAAAAGAACAACCAATAAGTTAGATGATACTTTTGTCAACTCATTGATGGGACCCGCAAGATTTTTACCTATTGTATTAGGTTTCTTTATTGCAAGTTATTATATGACATTCTCAATTGAAGGTCGAGAAGTAGTAGATACAATTAATAGAACATTAATTACAATTTTAATTTTTTGGGTCATCCATCAAATAATTGAACCTGTTTCTTATGTTTTAAGTGGATTAGATAAACTTTTGACAAGAGAATTAATTGGATGGATTATTAAATCACTCAAGATTTTAATTTTTATATTAGGTTTAGCAGCTGTTTTAGAGCTTTGGGGCATTAAGATTGGGCCAATAATAGCAGGACTTGGATTATTTGGTGTTGCAGTTGCGCTAGGAGCTCAAGATTTATTTAAAAATTTAATTTCTGGAATTTTAGTTTTGGTTGAAAAAAGATTTAAAATTGGAGATTGGATTTCTGTTGAGGGTATTATAGAGGGAATAGTCGAAAAAATTGGTTTTAGATCAACAACAATAAGGAAATTTGATAAATCACTTGCAATAATTCCAAATTTTCAATTTGCTGAGAACGCTGTAATAAACATAAGTGAAACTTCTAACTGGTTAATAAGTTGGATCATTACACTTCAATATGACACCACTGTTGATCAATTAAAAACAATAAGAAATGAAATTGAAAAGTATATTAATTCAAGTGAAGACTATAATCAATCTATAGGAGTAGCTGTCAGAATTGATAAATTTTCTGACAGTTCAATAGATATGTATGTTCGTTGCTTTACTAAAACTGATAGTTGGACCGAAATGTTGTCAGTTAAAGAAAGGTTGGCAATTGAAATAAAACAGATTGTGGAGAATAATAAAGCATCTTTTGCTTTCCCAAGTCAGTCGATTTATGTTGAGAAAAAATGATTGCCATTTTTTATTTGGTTTTACAAATTTTAAAACTTTATTCTTATGTTGTTATTGCAAATGTTATAATCAGCTGGTTAGTAGCTTTTAATGTTTTAAACACCCAAAATAGATTTGTTTACTCAATTTTAGAATTAACTTATCGACTTACTGATCCAATTTTATATAGAATTAGACGTTTTTTACCAAATCTAGGTTCGATAGATATCTCGCCAATTATTCTTCTACTATTGATTTGGTTTATTGAAATGTGTATGAAGCTTTACGTAGCCCCATTAATATTTTAAAATATATGATTTTAATAGACGGAAAAAAAGCAGCAGCAGAACTTAGAGAAGAGCTTAAACAAGAGGTTACTGAATTAAAAGCAAAGTATAATAAAGTACCTGGATTAACTGTTATATTAATTGGAGATATGACACCAAGCCAAATTTACGTCCGAAATAAAGAAAAATCAGCTAATGAAGTGGGATTAAAATCTGAGGTATTAAAATATCCTGATACTGTTGAAGAAAAAATAGTATTAGAAAAAATTGAAGAATTGAATAAAGATGAAACTGTTTCAGGAATCTTAGTACAACTTCCACTTCCAAAACATATAGATAAACAAAAAGTAATAGAGACAATTACACCATCAAAAGACGTAGATGGATTTCATCCAATGAATGTTGGAAATTTATCTTCAGGTTATGAAAGCTCTGTTCCTTGTACACCTCTTGGATGTTATTTATTAATAAAAAAAATTGAGCCAAATTTAAGTGGAAAAAAAGCAGTTGTTGTTGGAAGATCAAATTTAAATGGTAAACCAATGACTCAACTTCTTCTTAAAGAAAACTGTACAGTTACTATTACTCATTCAAGAACTAAAGATTTAAAAGCTGAATGTTTGGAAGCAGATATTATAGTTGCTGCAGTTGGAATTCCTGAATTAGTAAAAGGAGATTGGGTTAAAAAAGATACAATTGTTATAGATGTTGGTATTAATAAAACAGATAAAGGTATTGTTGGAGACGTAGCATTTGATGAGGTTTCAAAAAATGCAAAAGCATTAACACCTGTTCCTGGTGGAGTTGGCCCTATGACAATTGCCTGTTTATTGAAAAATACTATAGACTGTTTCAAAAGATCGCAAATTTAATATTTCAAGTAAGTAAATCTTTTTGATAAATTTACTTATGAAAAAACCTAGATATCCATACAGGATTGGTATAATTTTTTTATTATTAACCGTCGCCCCAATTGGAGCAACTCAACTTGGTTGGTATTTGTATGATATGCAAACAGGATTTGATTATGGTATGATAGTTGGAGTATTTTCAGTAATTTATGCTGCATATCTTATGTATGAAAAAAAATGGAGAGAGGAAGACGAGGATTAGTAAATGGAAAAAATAATTTTTCTTGGTTTAGCAATACCAATTTTAGGTTTTATTTTGTATTTAGGAGCCTCAGCTATTATGAAGGGCTTTACTGCTAAAGAAGCAAATAGATCTGAAAAAGAACAGAATGATAATAAAACTAATTTACCAGATAATAGTGATCAAATAAGTAACGAGCTAAGTAAATTGAATGACTTATTCCAAAGTGGAGTTTTAAGTAAAGAAGAGTTTGAAAAAGCAAAAAAAAAAATTTTAGATAATTAATTGAGTAAATCTTCAAGTGAGTTTACTTCCCCAATTTTAAAAATAATTGCATCTTTTTTTTTATATCCATATTTTTCAGCATTATCCTTAAATCTAATTGGTGGTTCCATTATGGGCTCTAAAGATAAAACAAATGTTCCCCAATGAGTGCCAATTACTTTTTTACTTTTTAAATCTTTTCCTATTCCAAGTGCCTCTTCAGGATTTGTGTGATAAGTTGATTTATCTTTATAAGGTGATATTGGATAAAAATTATAAGCACCAATATTGATAAAAGAAATATCTATTGGTCCATATTTATTACCTAAGTCTTTATAAATATTACCAACTCCAGTATCACAAGCGAACAAAATTTTTTTTTCATCATATTCAATTAAAAAATTACCCCATAAAGTTTTATTAGTATCTGTTAAGCTTCTTTTGGACCAATGAACTGCTGGAAGGAATGTAATCTTTAACTTTTCATTAATGATTATTTGATCATACCAATCCATTTCGTTTACATCTTTATACCCATTTTTTGTAAAATATTTTCCAAGCCTCAGTGGAAGCATGACCTTGGCTTCTTTGAATGGAAACCTTCGAATAGTTGTCATATCTTGATGATCGTAATGATTATGTGTTAATAAGAATATATCTGTTTTAGGAATTTCATTTAATTTTAAAGCTGGTTCAGTAAACCTTTTTGGACCAAATATTAGAGGTCCTGCATTTTTAGAAAAGACAGGATCTGTTATAATTGTTGTATTCCCTAATTTAATTAAAAAAGTTGCATGACCAATCCAAGCTACATAATCATTATTTTTAAACTTATCTAAATCAGCTTTTACTTTACTCTTATTTACCACATGTTCCTTAGGAACTGTCATATCAAGTTTCTTTTTTTCTTTATTAAAAATTTTAAATGACCATTTAAAATTTGTATCTCTTTTTGGAGATCCTTCGGGATTTCTAAATGTTCCATTAGGGAGATGGTGGTAAGGTTTTTTTTCCATTATTAATAAATTTTTAGTTTTTTCAAAATTATTTTTTCTAATTTTGTACTAATAATAACTGTCCCTTTCTTATTCGGATGTATACCGTCACTTAAATTGAGTTCAGCATTCATAGCCACACCGTCAAGCAAAAAAGCAATAAGTTCTAACTCGTATTTTTTAGATAAATCTGAAAAAATTTTATCAAATTTTTTTTTATATTCAGATCCATGTGAAGTTGGAGCAACCATTCCAGCTAAAATGATATCAATATTTTTTTCTTTTGAAATTAGAATTATATTTTCAAGATTATTTTTAGTTTCACTTGGTTTAATACCTCTTAGCATGTCATTAGCGCCAAGACCCAAAATCATTAAATCTATTCCAGGTTCCGATAAAGTCCAATCTGCTCTATTTAATCCACCAGATGAGGTGCTACCCGAAACACTACCATTAATGACCTCTATATTGTGACCTTTTGATTTCAAGCTTTCTTGCAAAATAAATGATAAATGATGCTCATTTGGTAAGCCATAACCTGCCATTAGGCTATCACCAAATAATACAATTTTTTCAATTGCATATGTGTTTATGGTTAGTAGACAGAGAACAATTATTTTAATAATAAAACTTTTATACATGAGTACTCTTCTTAAATTAAAAAAAGTAAATCTTAAATATAAAACTGGTAAGGATAATATAAACGTTTTAAATAATATTAACTTAACTACAAAAAAAAAAGAAACTATTTCAATAGTAGGTGCAAGTGGTTCAGGAAAAACAAGTCTTATAATGCTGATTGGAGGATTAGAGCGCGCAACATCAGGTAAAATATTTTTTCAAGATCAAGAAATAACTAAATTGAATGAAGACGAAGTATCAGAGATTAGAAAGAAAAGTATTGGTATAATTTTTCAGTCTTTTTATTTAATTCCTAATTATACAGCAGTTGAAAATGTTGCTTTAACTCTTGAACTTAATAAATTTAAAAATCCTGAGAGAAATGCGAAAGAATTGTTGGAAAGATTTGGTCTAAGTCATCGATTTGAAAATTTACCAAGCCAGTTGTCAGGAGGTGAACAACAACGTGTAGCTATTGCAAGAGCAATTGCCATGAAACCTGAATTAATTTTAGCTGATGAACCAACAGGAAATTTAGATACCGAAAACTCTTCTTTGATCTCTAAAATCTTATTTAATTATGTTAAAGAGGAGGGCTCCTCACTAATTATGGTAACTCATGACACAAAACTTGCAAACAAAGCAAAGAGAAAAATTAAAATTAAAGATGGAAAAATTAAATAATTTATCTGAAATTAATATGATAATAAAATACGCTTTGAAAGACTTAAGCAGAAACTACAAGAAAATTTTCAGCATCATTGTTACTCTATTTATTAGTCTTTTCATATTAAGTGCAATTTTTACTATAGAGGACAGTTTAAAAAAAGAACTGAATAATAATGCTAGAGCATTGCTCGGAGGGGATTTAGAAATTGACTATAATCGTAATCAAGGCAATTTGGAATTAATAAATAAAGTCAAAGAATTCACAATTGTATCCCAGATGATTGAGTTTAGCACAATGCTTTCAACAACTAATCGTGAAAAAAATAAATCTCTATTTACTAGAATTAAAACGGTTGATAAAAAATATCCTTTATATGGTGAGATTGTTTACGAGCCTGAAGGTGCTTACAAGCGTATGCAAAATGAACCAAAAACTATTTTAATTAATGAAAGTTTATCAAAAACTCTAAAAATTAAAGTTAATGAAATTGTAAAAATTCAAGATCACGAATTTATAGTGGTTGGTAAGATAAAGTCTGTACCTGATGTTAGTGGGTTTGTGGCATTTGGCGATTGGGCTTTAGCAAGCAAAAAAACTCTAGATATTTTAGAATTAAATGGAATAGGTAGTTTTTTAAATTATGAATACAAAATAAAATTTCATCAAAATAGTGACTCTGCAATATTAGAAAAAAAAATTGAAAGTATTTTTAAGAATGATAAAAAAGTAAAACTTAGATATCCAGAAAATTCAGCAAGCGGATTAAAGCGGATTATTAATAATTTTTCACAGTTTTTGTCACTTGTATCAATTAGCGCAATGTTAATAGCTGGAATTGGAATTGCTAATACATTTTTATCTTTCATTAATCAAAATAATATGTCCATAGCAGTGAGAAAGGCCGTTGGGTTTTATTCGGGAAATATTAAAAAACTTTATTATCTTCAGTTATTTATATTATTATTGATAATCAGCATTTTTGCTTATGTTACCAGTTTTCTAACATTACCTATTGTAAATAAATATTTATCTGATGGACTTGGATTTAATATTCATCCAGTTATTTCTTTTTTTAATTTTATTAAAATATTTTTAATAGGTTTATTAGTGTTATTCATATTTTCAATTCCAACTATTAGCTCTATAGATCAAGTTAAAGCTTCTAATTTATTCAGAAATATATTTCAAAATGTACAATTTTATTATTCAAAAAAATTAATTTTTGTAAGTATTATTTTGTTATTGATCTTAATCTTATTATTTACTTTTAGATCTGAGAATCCTGGTTATAGTTTGGGATATTTTGCAGCTTTTTTTTTCTGTTTGATTGTATTCTTTTTACTATCTAAATTGATAATTTTTTTTCTTAAAAAATTTAAATTAAAATCAAATATCTCCTTAAAATTATCTATCAAAAATATTACTCAAACAAAAAGTATTACACCTATTACAATTATGTCTTTAGGTTTGGGTGTTACTTTGCTATTAACTTTGGCACTAGTTGGAACTAACTTTAAAAGAGAAATAGCAAAATCAATTCCTGATATTGCTCCAGATTATTTCTTTGTAGGTATTCAAAATGGGGAAAGAAAAAAATTTGAACAAAATATTTTGTTAATGGATCCAGATGCAAATATAGAAATTGTACCAATGGTTTCGTCAGGTATTGTCAAAATAAACGGTATAAATCCCAATTCGTATATCACAACTGATAATGATAGTTACTGGGTAATAGGTAGTGAACGACGATCGTCATGGGCAAAAAACGTGCCTGAAGATAATTTCATTGTCAAAGGTAAGTGGTGGGACACATCTAAACCTAACCATCTTCAGATATCACTAGACGCAAAGGTTGCAAAAGATTTTAATATTAACTTAGGAGACATATTTACTTTAAATATTTATGGCAGAGAAGTTGATGGTGAAGTTGTAAATTTTAGAGAGGTTGATTATAGAGATCTTAATATAAATTTTGCCATGTTATTTAACCCCGAGTTTGCAATCAATATCCCGCATGAATATTTAGCTACTGCAAAATTTAAAGATTTAAATAAATTTAATGAAATACAAATGCTTGAAGTTCTTCCAAGTTTATCAATGATAAAAATTGCAGATTATTTAAATAAAGTCACGTCTGTTTTAAATAAAGTTTTCATAGCTGTGATATTAATTTCAGCAATAACAATTGTTATTGGTTTAATTGTGATTTCAAGTGCAATTATTGTACAAGGAAAATTGAAAGAATATCAAAATTTAGTATTTAAAATCTTAGGCTTTTCAAAGAAAGAGATAGTTTTTTCATCATTAATTGAATTTTTAATCATCTTTAAATCAGTCATATTAATTGCAATATTTTTTGCAGTTTTCGGTTCTAAATTTATCATTGAAAATGTATTTGAGTTATCATGGCAATTTGATTTTAAAATTTTAATTTACCTCAGCTTTTCTATTGGAATAATAACATTAATATTGATTTTATTAACTAATTTAAAATATTTAAATCCAAAAGTTTACCCGCTTGTAAGAAACCAATAACCTTTTAATATTTAATAAGCCTTTTCCATTAGCCACAAACCATTACCTGCTAAAAAATAAATTTTTCCATTTTGAGGATGCACTTGAATATCTCTTATTCTTCCAATTTTTTTTTCAAATATTAGGTCTTCTTTAATGTTATCCAAATCATCAAAATTTAATTTTCTTAAAGATTTATCTTTAAGGGAAGTAATGAGCGCATGTCCATTCCACTCTTCAAATTCTTTACCTTTGTAGATTTGAATTGCACTTGTTGCGATTGAAGGAACCCAATATTGAATAGCTTTAGTAAAACCAGGTTTCCATTTAGGCCCTATTTTAGTACCTGAATAATTTCTTCCTCCCCATCCTAGTATTTTCCAGCCATAATTCTCTCCTTTTTTTGCTTCACCAAACCAATCTCCACCCATAGCCCCATGATTACTTAGATAAATTTTTCCATCAAATTGAGATACAGTTAAACCTTGTGGATTTCTTACTCCAATTTGATAAATTTCAGGTAACCAATTTGACTTACCTTGAAATTTTGGATTATCTTCTGGAATTCTTCCATCAGTATAAATCCTAATAATACTTCCAGGATGTTTTGTAGGATCTTGTGCAATCATACCTTGGCCCCTCTCTCCTGCAGAGGCAAAAAGATACTCATCTTTTATAGCCAATCTTGAACCAAAATGATAGCCTGAGTCTATAGGTGGTTCTGCCTGAAAAATATTTTTAAAGTTTAATTTATTTTTATCTAACGTTGCTTTTGCAATTGAAGTGCTTGTTTTCCAATCTCCTCTATCTTCAGTATAAGATATCCATAAGTTTTCATCTTTATAAATAACATCTAGTAATCCACCTTGACCATGTACCAAATAATTTAGATTGTGTTCTATACTAGAAATCTTTTTTGAGATTAAATCTATGATTTTAATTTTTCCTTCTTTTTCTGTAATAATGATTTCATTATTATTAATAAACGTAGCACTCCATGGGTTTTTTAATTTAACAATTTTAGTATATTTAAAATTTTCAGAAAAACTTTTAGAAGAAAATAAAATAATTAAAATTATAGAAAGAAGATATTTTTTCACCTTAGGAAAGTTTTGATCTACCACCATCAACAGCAATAATCTGACCAGTTACCCATGCACTTTCATCAGTAATTAAAAATTTTGCAAGAGATGCTGAGTCCTTACCTTCTCCCAATCTTTTTAGAGGATGAGCTCTAGCAATACCATCTGCAACCGCCACATTTTTTAGCATTGGCTCAGCAATTTTTGATTTAGTCAAGCTTGGAGCTATACAATTGACTCTAATATTCGGAGCAAATTCTGCTGCTAAAGTTACAGTTAAGCCCTCAACTGCTGCTTTAGTGGATGCAATAATAGCATGATTTGTAAATCCTCTTTGAGCAGCAACTGTTGAAAATAATACCACAGATCCTTTATTTTTTTTTAGACTTTCTTGGTATCCTTTAATAATTTCAACTGCAGAGTAAAGATTTAATTTCATACATTTGTTGAAATCTTGTTCCGTGACCATTTTCAATGGTTTTAAATCTATTGAACCTACGCAATAGGCAAATCCTTTTATTTCTTGAATATCTGATTTAACTTTTTCAACAAAACTTTCATCCAAAACATTTGCTACTGTAAAATCACAATTTAGTTTTTTAGCAATTGAACTTACTTCATTCTCATTCCTGCCAACTAGGTGAATCTCATTTCCTGAGCTTTTTAATTGTTCAGCTAAACTTGATCCAATAGATCCTGTCGCACCAAAAATAAGATATTTTTCTGACATATAATTTTTTATTAGTTATATTTAAATATGAAATTATTTTTTATACTTGGTAATCAATTATTTCCATTAAAATATATAGACCGCTTCAAAAAGGATCATACGTTTTTTATGGCAGAAGATAACGGTTTATGCACTTATGAAAAACACCATAAACAAAAGATATTGTTATTTTTATCTTCAATGAGGTCCTATGCTGACAGTATTAAGAAAAATAAATTAAAATTAGATTATTTAAAAATAGAAGATAATTCCTTTAAAGAGGATTATTTAAAAAAATTAAAAAAAGTAATTAATAAAAAGAATATATCTGAAATCACTAGTTTTGAAATAGAAGATAAAACTTTTGAAAAAAAAATTTTACAATTTTCCAAAAAGGAAAAAATTAATTGGAATATTATTCAAACGCCTATGTTTTTAAATTCTAGAGATGAGTTTAAAAATTATTTAGGTAAGTCAAAAAAACCATTTATGGCAACATTTTATAAAGAGGTTAGAAAAAAGTCTGGGATATTAATGGGGTCTGGTGGGGAACCAATGGGCGGCAAATGGAGTTTCGATGAAGACAATAGAAATAAATTACCAAAAGATATTGAGATTCCAAAATTTCCCAAAATCAATGAGACACATCATACAAAAAAATTAAAACCAATTATTGAAAAATTATTTAAAGACCATCCAGGAAATACTGACAATTTTTGGCTTGCAACAGAATACGATGATGTAGTTAAGCTTTTAAATTTTTTTATAAAAGAAAAATCAAATTTATTTGGTGATTATGAAGACGCAGTAAATCAAAAAGATAATATTTTATTCCACAGTGCCTTGAGCCCATATATTAATTTAGGTTTAATCACTCCTGAGTTTATTATTAAAAAAGTTTTAGATTTTCATAAAAAGAATAAAATAAGAATGAATTCACTTGAGGGCTATATACGTCAAATAATTGGTTGGAGAGAGTTTATGAGAGGTATCTATCAAGGTTATTCAGATGAAATGGAAAATAAAAATTTTTTTAAACAGAATAGAAAAATGAAAAATTCTTGGTACGATGGAACGACAGGTCTACCACCCTTAGATCATGCAATTAAAAACGCTGTTACATATGGATGGTCACATCATATTGAAAGACTAATGATTTTATCTAACATAATGAATCTTTGTGAGATTAAACCTAAAATTGTTTATAAATGGTTCATGGAAATGTTTGTAGACTCCTCTGATTGGGTAATGGTACCAAATGTTTATGGAATGGGATTGTTTAGTGATGGAGGAATTTTTGCAACCAAACCTTATATTTGTGGGTCAGCATATTTTATGAAAATGATGGATTTTAAAAAAGGTGATTGGTGCAATATTATGGATGGATTGTACTGGAGATTTATTGACAGAAATAGAAAATTTTTTTTAACAAATCCAAGATTATCAATGATGGTTCGTATTTTTGATAAAATGAAAACTGAAAGAAAAAAAATGATTTTATTTGAGGCAGAAAAATTTATTAAACATAATACCTTATAGTGAAAAAGGAAAATCTACCCTCCAAAATTTGTCCAGTTTGCCAAAGGCCATTTAAATGGAGAAAAAAATGGAAGCTGAATTGGGATAAAGTTATATATTGTTCAAAAAAGTGTTCTAATAATAAATAAAATTTTAGCTGATGAAATTTATAAATAAAATAATAATTTTGACTATTTTAACAATACCAAGCATTGTTAATGCTAGTTTTTTTGAGGATATAACTTTTAAAATTGTAGATAATCCAAAAAGACTTAGTTATGGCGTCTCAGTTACCGATATGGATAAAAATGGCAAATATGAATTTATAGTTACCGGATTTGGTTATCCAAATTTAGCTCTATCATATGATAATGGAAAACTAATCAATATTGCTAATCAAAAAGTATTCACTGATAATTTAAGAAAGACAATTGGTGTTGCTGCGTGTGATGTTGATAAAGATGGATATGAGGAAATATATTTTCTTAACACAGATACTTACAGTGGAAAAAAAAAATATTCTGACAGACTAATAGACTTAGAGGAAAATAAGTTTTTGGACCTGTTTGAAATTGAAAAAAATAATAAGGATTTAAATTTAACAGCAGGAAGGTCAGTTGTCTGTGTGGACAGAAAAGGTAACGGTGAATATGGTCTTTATGTTTCAAATTATGGTGGACCAACAAGATTTTATGAGATTGAAGATGGAAAAATAAGAGATAAAGCTAGTAATTTAAGTTTAGATAATGTTACAGGTGGAAGAGCAGTTGTTTCGGGACACATTTTAACAGATAGATCTGATATTTTTGCAGCAAATGAGAGAGGTGCAAATTATCTTTTTAAAAATAATGATGGAACATTTGAAGATTTGGCATTTGATTATCGAGTAGATGATGTGATTCAAAACGGAAGAGGAACTGCATTATCAGACATTCTGTACCGTGGAAGGTTAGATATAATAAGTGGTAATTGGCAGGGTTATCACAGGGCTTATGTGTTGGAAGAAAATACATTTAAAGACATTGGGAATAGAAAATTCGATAAACCTTCTCGAATTCGAACTATTATATCTGCTGATTTTGATAACGATGGTTATGATGAAGTCTTTATGAATAACTTAGCAGAACCTAACAAGTTATTTAGGATTAAAGAAAATGGAAACTTTGAAGAAATAATACTAGAGGAAGGTCTTGAGCATGATGGATACGGCACTGGAGCTGCAGTTGCTGATATTGATGATGATGGTATTTTAGAACTACTTGTTTCTCGTGGTGAAAGCAAAGAACAAACATTAACTTTATATAAAGCAAAAGTTGATAAACAAAGTGAATATTTGAGAATTAAACCTATTAATAAATTTGGTGCTCCAGCAAGAGGTGCAACAGTTACATTGCTTACCAATCAAAGAATGCACTCAAAAACTATAGATGCTGGATCAGGTTATTTGTGTCAAATGGAGCCTGTGGCACATTTTGGAATTAGAAAAAATGAAAAAAATTTTAAAGTAGAAGTTAAATGGACAAACAGTACTACTAAATTAATTGAAATAAAATCATTAAACCAAACAGTTACAGTAAAACAAGAATGAAAAAAAAATTACGTAAATTCTTTTTAATATTTTTTATATTTATTCAATTTGAGTCAATCGCGGAAGAAAAAAATTATCATAAAGAGTTAATAACTGATTGGTCTAGAATATTTCCTGATCAAAACAGAAATGCGGCTGGGCCAAAGTTTTTTAAATATATTATTGATAAAAAAATTACTTATAAAGACTTTATAGAATTTAATAAATTATATTGTGCAGTCTCTGGATCATTAATTGATCCCAATAGTGAACCAGACTTTTTATATGCTTACGAAATTAAAACTAATGAAAAAATTTGTGGCGATTATTATAAGTGCTGTATTCCTTGTTCTTGTGATATCATGAAATATTCTGAAGTTGAAAAAATGAAATATGAATTTTTAGATGGTTTAAAAGAATTTTATGTATTTACAATTAAAAACCCTTGCAATAAAGAAGATTTTCCCGATAGAGTAAATAAGAGTTATTTTTGTGATGGAGAAAGAATTAATATTGATCAGGTTTATAGTCTTAATGGTAGAATTGTAATAGGTTTACTACATAAAGGAAGAAGCTGTAAAAAAGAAGAGATAGATTTTGTCAAAAGTCATCGAGTAACTGGAAGATTTTGTGAATTACGAAATAATACTCCTTTAGAAAATTTAGAAAAAGGAATGGGAGATATTTTTATTAAGCTTGCAAGATAATAATAATTAATTTGTTCAAGTTAGCATTCTAAGTTAAGCTGAATTTAGTGAACATAATCGTATTACAGCACATTAAAATAGAAGACCCAGGTTATATTAAAGATTTAATGTTAGCTGATGGTGTAAAGTTAACCACTATTGAGTTAGATGAGGGAGAAAGAATACCAAAAGATTTAAGCAAATACGATGGAATGTTTTGTATGGGGGGCCCAATGGATACTTATATGGAGCAAGAATATCCTTGGTTAATAGATGAAAAACAAAGAATTAAAGAATATGTAGTTGACCTTAAAAAACCTTATTTAGGTTTTTGTTTAGGATGTCAACTTTTAGGTGATGTTGTGGGTGGTAAAGTGGTTAAATCAAATCCTGCTGAAATTGGAATTATGGATGTCAATTTTACTAAAGAAAAAAATAAAGATAAACTATTTTCAAAATTTCCTGATAAAATTAAAAGTTTACAATGGCATTCTTATGAAGTGCAAGGCTTAGATAATAATAAAGATGTAACTCTTTTAGCTTCATCACCAATTACGAAATATCAGATATTTAAATTTCAAGACCACGCATATGGTATCCAGTTTCACATAGAGATAAAAGACACAACTGTTAATGATTGGGGATGTGTTCCTGAATATGAAAAAGCTTTGGAAGATCAACTTGGAAAGGGAGCTTTAAAAAAATTTGATGACGATGCTCAAGCAAATATGGAAAATATGAATAATTACTCTAAAATTTTGTATTCAAATTTTAAAAGTGATATTCTTAAATAAAAACAGGAGGTGAAATGTCGATATTTAAATCTACTAATGAAAATAAAGCAAAAGGAAAAGTAAAAAAAATTTTTGAGGATATAAAAAAAAATAGAAAAATTTCTAAAATTCCAAACTTTTGGAAATCACTGGCTCATAATCCAGAAAATTTAGACAGAACCTGGAATAATCTTAAACAAATTATGAAAAAAGGAGCACTAGATCCTGTAACTAAAGAACTTATATATGTAGCAGTTTCAATCACTAATAATTGTGATTATTGCATCAGATCTCATACATCGGCAGCAAAGAAAAAAGGTGCAACCGATGAAATGATAAAAGAAATGATTGATGTAGTTGGATTAGCAAATCAAAATAATAAATTTGTAGCAGGCTATCAAGTCGAAGTAGACAAAATTTATAAATAAAAATTATAATTAGTTAAAAAATGAATAATAAATTTTTTGAATGGTCAGGTGTAATTACAGCAATTTTATACTCGTTATTTGTTGCTTTAAATATAGGTATAGAATTTTTTGGTTTCTGTTTATTACTTTTATCTGCAATTTTGATAGGAATTTGGGCCTATAGAGGACGCCATAAAGGAATTTTATTTTTACAATTTTTTTATGCGACCGCAGGAATAGTTGGAATGATAAGATGGTTTTAAATAAAAGTTGAAATTATTTTTGGTATATAATTTTTAAAATTAAAAAAACCTTTGTTGCAGTATTGCCATGAAAATTGATCTAAATTCCTATATATGAAATCCACTTTTAAATTATTTAAATTTAAGTAGTCTAAATTTTCTCCAACAGTAGGATATAAACCATAATAATTTTCAATATCTTTAATTTTACTAATATCAATAACTTCACAATCAATAGATTTTTCTTTTAACCTTTTTTCTTGATCTTCTATTAAAAGAGATTTGAATTTTAATAATTTTTCACTAAGTTTTATTGATCTGTTTTCATTTTTGTTAGAAATTATATAAATTTTTTCAAATTTACTTTTTTGAAAGTTAGTAGTTTCAAATGATAGATTATTTTCAAAAATTAAAAGATTTTTTTCTTCAAGTTTTTGTGGGTTATCAAAGTTTCTTGGAATTATAGAATAGAATTTATTAGAAAACTTTGGTGGAGCATTTTCATTTAATTTAATGTTTTGAAATCTATTATTGGTAAATTTTTTAATATTCCATTCGCTAGCTAGGTAGTGTTTGCCCTGTGTTTGAACACCAGCTACCCATCTCCAACCAAGAGTATTTGATGCAGCGTCTCCATCATATAGGTGCTGCATAAAAAATTTAGCACCTAGTTGCCATGGTAGTTCAAGTGTAAATATCCAGATACTTGCAAACCACATTCTTGTGTGATTATGAAGATAATTATTTTCTTTAAGTTCATTTACCCACTGATTAAAGCACTCAATATTTGTTTTCCCTTCAATAGCATCCAAATAATTTTGTTTATTCCTAAATTCATTATTAAGATTATTTAAATCTATTAAGTAATCAGACCAAACATTAGGTCTAAGCTCTAGCCACCCTTTCCAATATGTTCGCCATAAAACTTCCTGAATAAATTTCTCATTTTTTGTAAATGAAAATTTTTTAAGACATTTATCAATAACCTCTAGCTCATTGATTATCCCATGCGTTATGTATGGAGATGAACAAGAAATGTTAGATCTATTATCTGGACCAAAATCAAAGTTTCTTAATTTTGAATATTCTGAAAGATGACTCTCAATAAAATCATTTAGTTTTTCGATTGCCTTCTCTCTTGAAGGTTCAAATATCATATTAGTTTATTTTGATTTTTTTTTCTTTAGACCTAATTTATCACTATGTCTTAATCTTAAAATTACAATAGCACCCGCAATAAGAACTATAGCAATTGCCTCATACACCAAAGCTGTTGGATCCATTTCTTTTCCTTGCAAAATTATAAATCGAGCAAGAGCTGTGATCGCAATCAAGAGTGGAAGAGTTATGCTAATTGACTGTTGATCCCAAAATACTCTTACCATTGCAAGAACTTCTAAATAAAGAAACATTAATAGCAAATCTGCTAGTGTAACTGATTGGTTGAGGAACATATTTTTCATTTCCATGCCAACAGCAATCACTGTGCTTATTAAAATTATACACATTAGAATTAATTGTAAATTTTTTGCTATTTTTTCCATTACTTATCTTTACTAAATGGTAGCCATTTTTCAAATACTGATTTTGATGGTCCATCATATGGAATTGAATAAGAGCTTGGGTTAGGACTTGTTAAAACTTCTATTCCTTTAGAAAATATAAAAATAAATACTATTACGAAAACAATTACCATTATCTTAAAGGGATCAAAATTTTTTGTTTTAAAAACGCTAGTAGATTTTTCCTCTGCTTTATGAAAATGTTTAAATGTCATATACACAGCAAATATTAATCCTATGTGTGCCACGTACAAACCAGCCCACCCAAATGCAAAAGTTGTATATGAAAATACATATAAACTGAAAACTGTAGTCCAAATAAAACTTAAAACTAACAGAATTTGAAGTCTTACTGTTTTAGGAAGAGATCTAAGATCATTTTTGCTATCATCAAACAAAATGTTTGCTGCATCAACCATCCAATTTTTAATTGATTCCATGATAATAGATTATAATTTTTGTAAATTATCACAAACGTAAAATTGTCCTAAATTACTTATGAATTAAGCTTACTTTTATGAAATTTAATAAATCTTTCGACATTATATTTGTTAAAAGTTTTATTTTCTTCAAAGGAAACTTTTTTTATGGAGTAAGCACCGCTATTTGTCTTTCTAGATTCAATTATTACGTTTCCTTTATAAAGCTTAAGCTTAACTGATCCGTTAACTTTATTTTTTTTAAGGTCAACAATTTTTTGAATTTTAAATCTTTCTCTGGAATACCAATAACCATTATAAATTAGTTCAGCATATCTTGGCATCACTTTGTCTTTTTTATGCATTGTTTCTTTATCTAAAGTAACAGATTCAATTGCTCTATGTGCATGAATAAGCAAAGTTCCACCAGGTGTTTCATAAACTCCTCTGGACTTAATTCCAATAAATCTATTTTCCACTAAATCAACTCTTCCTATTCCATTTTTACCAGCTAACATATTAAGATTTTCTAGTAATTTAGATGGAGATAATTTTTTTCCATTAATTGCAACTGGATCTCCATATTTAAAATTAATTGTCACAAAGCTTGGTTTGTTTGGTGCTTTTTCAGGAGAAACTGTCCTTTGAAATATAAATTCTGGTGCAGAATTTTTTGGATTTTCTAAAACTTTACCTTCTGTTGAAGTATGAAATAAATTATCATCTACAGAAAAAGGAGGTGCTCCTTTTTTATCTTTAGGTATAGGTATACCATTTTTTTTTGCATAATTGATTAGATCTGTTCTAGATTTTAATTTCCAAATTCTCCAGGGAGCAATTATTTTTATTTTAGGTCCAAAATAATGATAGCCAAGCTCAAACCTTACTTGATCGTTTCCTTTCCCAGTTGCACCATGAGAAACTGCATAAGCTTTAAATTGTTTAGCAACTCTTATTTGGTCTTTTGCAATTAGAGGCCTTGCAATTGAAGTACCTAATAAATAAACACCCTCGTAAATCGCATGCCCTCTAATCATTGGATACACATATTCTTTAACAAATATGTCTTTTAGATCTTTAATAATTATTTTTTTTACACCAAAATTTTTTGCATTTTTAATAATTTTTTTTTTATCTATTTCTTGTCCAATGTCAGCAGTGTAGCAAATTACTTCTGCATTAAAATTTTCCTGTAACCATTTTAATATTATGGAGGTATCTAGTCCTCCAGAGTATGCAAGAACAATTTTTTTTTTAGATTTCATTGCTTTATCTGCAGGTTGTTTTTGCAGCCTCGTAGGCTTTAGTAAATCCTAGGAGAGAATAGTGATCTATAGTTTGAGATCCTTTTTGGTTATATCCGGTAATCATAATTCTAGAGCCCCTCTTCATCTGTCTTACCATTTTCACTTCTATTTTGTTGTCTGCGATCCAAGCAAAGCCAGATTGTTTAATATCAAATTTAAATTTATACTTACCAGAAACAGCTGTAACAGAATTATTTTTATTAAATTCATATCCAGGAGTTACACTTATTTCATCAGTTATTTTTTCATTAGGTCTAAAAGTTACAAATAATTTAGCTTCTCTTTTATTTGATTTTGGAGCTTGTAAAATAGGTTTTGTTTGAGCAAAACATACTTTTTCTCCAGCTTCATTTAAAGTCATAGTTTCCCAATCTTTGAATTTTCCAATTTTTTTAATTTCTTGTGACAGTGATTGACTCATTAAACTTAAAGTAAAAATAATTGTAACAAAAACAATTTTTCTAATTATGGGCATGGATTTGGATAAATTTTTTGAACTTCATTTATATCTTTTATAACACTTTCTTCTAAGTTAACGTTTACACTTTCTATATTTATTTTCAACTGATCCATCGTAGTGGCTCCAATGATTACACTCGTAACAAATGGTTGGGCTTCACAAAATTTTAAACTCATTTGAGCAAAGTCTAGTCTATACTTTTTGGCTATTTCATAATATTTTTCAATTGCTAATTGACCGTTTTCAGTTTTATATCTCACAAATTTTTCACCAAATAATTTCATCCTTGAATTTTCAGGTAATTTCTTATTTCTGTATTTCCCTGTCAAATAACCAAATGCAAGAGGAGAATACGCTAATAAACCACTCTTCTCTCTTATAGAAATTTCTGCTAATCCAATTTCATAAGTTCTATTTAAAAGACTGTATGGATTTTGAACTGATAACATTCTAGGTAGGTTCTTAATTTTTGATATTTCTAAGAATTTTGATAAACCCCAAGCCGTCTCGTTTGAAAGGCCAATATATCTTACTTTTCCACTTTTGATAATTTGATCTAAAGAATAAAGAATATCCTCAAATTTATTCCAATTTTCTTTATCATCGTGCTGATATCCTAGTTTACCAAAAAAATTACTTGATCTTTCGGGCCAATGGAGTTGATACAAATCGATATAGTCAGTTTTTAATCTTTTTAGACTTTCATCCACAGCCTTATTTAAATTTTCTCCGTCATATTGATTGCCTCCACCTCTAATCCAATTTAAACCTGGACCTGAAACTTTAGTAGCAAGAATTACCTTGTCTCTTTTCTGTGATTCTTGAAACCAATTTCCAATTACTTCTTCAGTTTTTCCATAGGTATTTTTTTTTGGTGGTATTGCATATAATTCTGCGGTATCCCAAAAATTAACCCCTTGTTCTAAGGCATAATTCATTTGTTCAAAACCTTCTTCTTGAGTGTTTTGCTCTCCCCAAGTCATAGTACCGAGACAAATTGTACTTACGTCGATGTCAGTATTTCCTAGTTTTTTGTAATTCATTAAGCTTTCGCAGTATTTATTTTATTATGTCTTTATTAAGGTATCTTGAATAATTAGTAAAAGACTATTATATATTGTTCATCATGGAATTTAATAAAAAAGGTATCTTAAGTAGAGCACGAGAAGCTCAACAATCAACTGCGGTAATGGATGAAGGTTTAAGAGCCTACATGCTTAAAGTTTACAATTTTATGGCCTCAGGAATTTTACTTACTGGTTTAGTTTCTCTAATATTCTTTAAATTATCAGTTGTAACAGACGCAAATGGATCAATAGTTGCTTTGACGAGTATTGGAAATACAATATTTTTATCTGGATTTAAATGGATAGTGATGTTGGCTCCGTTAGCGGTTGTATTTTATATGAGCGCAAGAATGGGTAAAATGAGTGTTGCTTCAGCTCAAACAACTTTTTGGATTTTTGCATCCCTGATGGGTCTTTCTCTTTCATCAATTTTCTTAGTTTATACCGGTGCAAGTATTACAAGAGTATTTTTTATTACTTCAATAACTTTTGGAGCAATGAGTTTATATGGTTACACTACAAAAAGAGATTTAACAAAGTTTGGATCTTTTTTAATGATGGGGTTGATAGGTATAATTATAGCTTCATTAGTTAATCTATTTTTAAAATCATCTATGATGGATTTTGTTATATCTATTTTGGGTGTATTAATCTTTGTTGGTTTAACTGCATACGATACACAAAAAATAAAAAATATGTATGTTGTTAGTGACAGTGGTGAAATGATTGGAAAAAAAGCAGTAATGGGTGCTTTGACACTATATCTAGACTTTATTAATCTTTTTATCATGCTGCTTAGATTATTTGGCCAAAGAAGATAGTAACTTTTAAAGTTTTTTCCAATTAGTATTTTTTATGAGAATTTTAAGATCATAAGAATTTTTAATAATTTTTCCGTTAACATCTGTTATTAAATATTTAAGATTTTTGTTTTTTGGCTTAAAATTTTTACAAATTTTATATAAAGCATTTTCTGCAGCATTTCTAAAAATACTAAAACTGACTTGTTTACTTGAAATATTTAAACCATAGTCTTTCCAAGAACCATCTGAGACCATCTTTGCATACAAGTCTAATATTATTTTAAGCTCATCTTTTTCAAAAAATTGTCTTTCCTCTATTTTATTTTTTGAATTATTTATTACTAGTTTTAAATTGTTATACATCTATTTTATGTTTATTAATTAAAGGAATTTGAAATCCTGTAAAAATTATTGTTATTGGAAGCATGCCCCAAACTTTAAAATTGACCCAAAATTCCTCAGTCTGTGTTCTCCAAATGAATTCATTTAATAAAGCAAGACCAAAGAAAAAAAACATCCATCTTTTATTAAGAATCTCCCATCCCAAATCTGTTAATGGAATTGATTTTCCCATAATTTTTTTTAACACAGGTTCTTTTGTAAAATACTTCCCAAAAAATAAAGCTAGTGCAAACATGACATTTATAATTGTAGGCTTAACATAAATAAATATTGGATCGTTAAAGTATATTGTTAAACCACCAAAAAATGTTATTAAAATTCCACTTAATAAAGGCATAGGAGGAATTTTTTTTTCAAAAAACCATACAACAGCTAAAGCAACTAAAGTTGCAACTATTAGTGGTGGAATTGCAACCGATAGATTTTTATCATTATTATAGTAATAGAAAAAAAATATCGCTAAAGGACCGAAATCAGTAACAAATTTTAAAAAAGACTTATTCACCTAAAGGATATTAACATATTTGCCACATCACTAAACATTAATATTTTTAGCATTGATTTTTATTTTTAAATACCCATACTAATGTCATGCCAATTCAAAAAGCTAAATTCTCAATTGGAGATATAGTTAAACATAAACACTTTGAGTTTAGAGGAGTTATATACGATGTAGATTTTGAGTTTAATAACTCTGAGGAATGGTATCAGTCAATTCCAAAAAATGTTAGACCAAGAAAAGATCAGCCATTTTATCATTTATTAGCTGAAAATGACGAAATTACATATGAAGCTTATGTCTCACAACAAAATCTTCTTATGGACGACTCTGATGAGCCTATTAAACATCCTTTAATTGAGGAAATATTTTCTGGTAAAAAAGGCTCGGGTTATTTTAAACCCTCAAACTAAAATAACACTATTTAAACACATTTAGCTCAAACCTTGGTCACACTAATTTTATATTATTAATATGTATTTACTGATCAAGGATGTAAAAACGTTAACTCTTAAATTATTATCTCCCTCTGCATTCTTGATCAGAAAACTATTTCATATTAAAGATCATAAAAAAATAAAGTAAGTTATAAAATAATGTTTAAGATCTTAGAACCAAATAAAATTTTTCAAATAACTTCAAAAGCGCCAAAATATGTTTTATTTTTGTTTATAATTGTCCTAACGGTTGGATTATCGGAAGCATTAATTTTTTCTCCAGAAGATTATAAACAAAGTGATGCAGTTAGAATAATGTATGTCCACGTACCTGCAGCCTGGATATCTCTTAGCATTTTTTCCTCTATAACTTTGCTATCAATATGTGGCTATATATTTAAAAATAAAAATTTTTTTTTAATGGCAAAAAGTTTGGCTCCATCTGGATTTATATTTAATATTATAGCATTAGTTACTGGAGCCATCTGGGGAAAGCCAACATGGGGAACCTGGTGGGCCTGGGATGCTCGGATTACTTCTATGCTAATCTTAGCTTTATTTTACGGAATGTATTTGCTTGCCTGGAGAATATACGAAGATAGAGATCAAGTTTTTAAAATTAGTACTTTAATAACTGTTTTTGGCATTATTAATGTCCCAATAGTAAAATTTTCTGTTGATTGGTGGAATACTCTTCATCAACCTGCATCAATAAATATTTTAACAAAAAATGCTATACATTCCTCAATGCTTTTGCCATTAATTATAATGACTGCGGCATTTGCCCTATTTTCGTTGCTAATATTTTTAATGAAATATAATACAGAACTGATAAAAATTAAAAATAAAGGATTAGATAGATTATGATAAATGAATTTCTTTTTATGAATGGTTTCGGAAAGTATGTTTTATCTGCATTTGCTTTTACTTTAATAAATTTTACAATTTTGTACCTAGTCATAAGACAACAATTTTTAAAAGAACAAAAAAAATTTATTGTTAAATTTGGATCACTTAATTCAGAGAAAGCTGAAACTGCAAAACTACAAAAAATTAATAAAGAGATATTATCTAACGTTTCAACCAATTAACTTTTAAGACATGTATGGTCGTAAAGTTAAACTAAGGTTAGCATTTATTCTTTTAGTTTTAACTGCACTAATTTTAACAATTTTCTTAATATTAAAATCACTTGAAGAAAATGTAGTTTATTTTCAATCACCATCTGAAATTAGTGAATTAACAGAACTAGACGGAAAAAAAATTAGAGTCGGAGGAATGGTCAAAAAAGACTCTATTTCTCTTACATCTGATCAATTAAAATTTATAATATCTGATTTTAAAAACGAAATTATAGTAACTTATTCAGGAGTAGTACCAAATCTCTTCGAAGAGGAAAAAGGTGTGGTTGCGGAAGGTTATTTGAAAGACCGAAATGTTTTATCTGCAACAAAAATTTTGGCTAAACATGATGAAAATTATATGCCCCCAGAGGTAAAAGAGGCATTGGAGGAAAAATAAATTGTTATCTAGCTCAATAGGTTACTATGGATTAATTTTAGGACTAATATGTTCTTTATTATTGACTTTTTTTAACTTACAAAATTTTAGAGCTCAAAAAATCTTAAATACAAGAATATTATCTTTAACATTTTTGCAGTTTTTATTTGTCAAAATTTCATTTGTAAGCTTGATAATATCTTTTGTTTTATCAGATTTTAGTAACGAAACAGTTTTTAATAATTCTCATTCGACAAAACCGATTTTTTACAAAATAGCAGGAGTTTGGGGAAATCACGAAGGAAGTTTATTACTTTGGTTGCTTGTTTTAACTTTATTTACTTTAATATTTTTATTAAAAACTAAAAATCAGCCGCTACAATACAGAATTTTAACAATTACATTTCAACAAATAATAATAATTGGATTTTTTGTTTTCGTAATTAAAACCTCGAACCCTTTTAATTATATTTTTCCTATTCCTGATGAGGGCTTAGGTCTTAATCCAATATTACAAGATCCTTTACTGGCAATTCATCCTCCAGTTTTATATTTAGGCTATGTTGGATCATCAATTATTTTTTCATCAGCTTTAGCGGCTACAACACTTGGATTGATATCTAAAAGTTGGGCTATACACATAAAAAAATGGGTCTTGGCTTCATGGATTTTTTTAACGATAGGCATTCTATTAGGATCTATATGGGCTTATTATGAATTAGGTTGGGGAGGTTTTTGGTTTTGGGACCCAGTTGAAAATGTGTCTCTCATGCCTTGGCTGGTTTTAACTACATTATTACATTGTATTTTAGTATTACAAAAAAGATTAATTTTGACTTCATGGGTTATAATATTATCAATATCTACATTCACTCTAAGTATGTGTGGAACATTTTTAGTTCGATCTGGTATTCTTAACTCTATCCACACTTTTGCTAATGATCCAGAAAGAGGTTTATTTATATTAATTTTTTTATTCATATTAATTTTTTTTTCAATAATAATTTTTTTCTTTTTTAACAAAAGAAATGAAAACAATAATGTAAATTTTTTCTGGCTAAGTAAAGAGACCGCTATTTTAATAAATAATTGGTTTATGATGTATTTTTTATCTGTAGTTTTAATAGGGACTGTTTATCCAATATTTTTAGATGTTTTAACTACAAACAAAATATCTGTGGGGCCACCATTCTATCATAAACTGATCATTCCTTTTTTAATTCCATTTTTAATTATGATGGGCATTGGATCAAGATTGAAATGGATCAAATCAAATTTAGAGGATAAGGCTCAGTTAATTTTAGCACTAATTATCTCCATTTTGATAGCAATTTTGATTGTTAAAAATTTAGACGTAAAATTTTTAATTAATATTACTTTGATTTCTAGTGCATTTTATTTGTTTTTAATTACGTCAAGAGATTTTTTTATTAAAAAGGAAAAAAATAATTCACAAAAAATTGCTCATTTTGGATTTAGTTTATTGATTTTAAGTATTTTAGTTAACAATTTGTTTTCAACTGAAATAATTACTAATCTTAAAGTTGGTCAACAATTTGAAAATTCAAATTCAAAAATTTTATTTAAAAATATTATTCAAAAGGACGAAAAAAACTATAAGTCTATTATTGGAAATTTTATTATTGAAAATAATAATGGTAAAATAGAAGAATTTTTTCCAGAACTCAGAATTTATAATCAGCCTAAAATAGTTACTAGTGAGGCAGATATAAAAACAACTTTTACAACTGATAGATTTATGACGATTAATGTGGTTCAAAACCAAGAATATTTCAATATTAGATATCAGTCAAAGCCATTTATGATCTGGATATGGTTATCTGTAATTTTAATTAGTTGTGGAGGTATTTTAAGTTTTTTAAATAAAGAATATGAAAAATAAAATTTTTTTATTTGTATCAATATTTATATTTATAATAATCTTTAGTGTTTTCTATAAAGGTTTAAACAAAATAAATATTTACTCTCCAAAAGTAGAATTAAATAAAAAAATACCACAATATTCATCAAAGTTAATAAACTCTGATAAGTTGGTAAATTATTCAGAAATTTTTAATTATGATCATTTTATTTTATTAAACATCTGGTCTTCATGGTGTGTTCCTTGCAGAGAAGAACACGAACTGTTGATGAATTTAAGTCAACAACGTAATATTAGATTAATTGGATTAAATTATAAAGATAATGTAATTAGTGCACAAAAGTTTTTAGATGAGTTAGGAAATCCTTTTGAAACAATATTGGTTGACATCGAAGGAGTGCAAGCAATAGAGTGGGGAGCATTTGGTGTACCCGAATCTTTTTTAATATTTAAAAGTAAAGTAGTAAAAAAATATGTTGGACCACTCAATGAAAATTTAATTAATGAAATTAAATTGATAATAAAATGAAATTTTTAAAATACTTATTTATAATTTTTTTTATTATGAATTTGAACAATTTTAAAGCAGAGAGTGTTGATTTAAGTAATAAAATTACAAAAAATCTGCGTTGTTTAATTTGTCAAGGACAGTCTGTTTATGAGTCGGACTCTGATTTTGCTAATAGTTTAAAAATAGTTGTATCAAACAAAATTATAGAAGGGCTAAATGAAAAAGAAATTTATGAATTTCTGAGAGAAAAATATGGTGATTGGATTTTGTATGATCCAGAATTGAATAAAAACACCTATTTATTATGGTTATTACCTGTATTGTTATTTTTAATTGGAGGTGCAATAATATTTAAGAGATTTAAAATAACAAATAAATAAGTATATTTCAGATATGAAATTAAAATATTTAAATTTTTTAATTGTATTTTTTTTATTTATTCTCTCAGCTAATGCTGAGGAAAAAAAATCAAAATTTACTGAAGTAAAAAATACAGAATTTAATATTTATTCTGGAATGTTTGATTTTAGTGATGATGGAAAAAGATCAGCTTTGTTAGGTTTACAACATCAAAATGAAAATCTTAATAGAGATACCTTTTTAGGAAATTTATCACCAATCACAGGTGCCTTAATTACAGAAGATACTGCAGCTTATTTATATACTGGAGTACAAGCACAATATAAAATTGGATTATTTAATCTCACACCAAGTTTTACTCCAGGTTTATATCATGAGGGAGATGGAAAAGATCTTGGACATTTGATTGAATTTAAAAGTGAAGTTCAACTATCATTAGATCTATCTAAATCATCCGAATTCGGTTTTTCTTATAATCATATATCAAACGCTAGTATTGGCGATAAAAATCCTGGGGCAAATAGTTATATGTTTAATTTCCTTAAAAACTTTTAGAAAGAAATATGAATTTAAAAGACTGTCACAATTTCAGTGACTTTAGAAAATTAGCTGAAAAAAAATTACCCTCACCTATATTTCATTATATAGATGGAGCTGCTGATGATGAATTCACATACAATAGAAATACAAGTGCTTTTGATGACGTCGACTTGGTTCCAAATGTTTTAAGAGGAGTTGAAAATGTTGATTTATCAACAACTATTTTTGGAAAAAAATTAGATTTACCATTTTATCTTGCACCTACTGCTTTACAAAGACTATTTCATTATGATGGAGAAAGAGCTGTAGGAAAGGCTGCGCAAAAATTTAAAACAATGTTTGGCGTTTCCGCATTAGCAACAGTTAGTGTTGAGGAAATTTCTTCTATGATTGATACACCTAAGATGTTTCAATTTTATTTTCATAAAGATAGGGGTTTGAATGACTCTTGTTTAGAGCGAGCGAAAGCAGCAAAATTCGATGTAATGGCTCTAACTGTAGATACTATCACAGGTGGAAATAGAGAAAGAGATTTAAGAACTGGTTTTACATCTCCACCAAAGTTAACTTTATCAAGTTTATTTAGTTTTGCCATTAAGCCCATGTGGGGAATAAACTATCTAACAAAAGGTAAGTTTGAGTTACCTCATCTCCAAGATTTTGTTAAAGAAGGTACAAGTACAAATTCTTCGATTGGGAATTATTTTTCTACAATGTTGGATCAATCTATGAATTGGAAAGATGCTGAAAAACTTTGTGCTCAATGGGGAGGTCATTTTGCACTTAAAGGCGTAATGAGTGTTGAAGATGCTAAGAGAGCAGTTGATATTGGATGTACTGGAATAATGGTTTCTAATCATGGAGGTCGACAACTCGATGGTTCACGATCACCATTTGATCAGTTAGCTGAAATTGTGGATGCAGTAGGCGACAAACTTGATGTCATATGTGAGGGTGGTATTCACAGAGGAACTCATATGCTAAAAGCATTATCATTAGGAGCTAAAGCATGTTCAGGAGGAAGATTGTATCTTTATGCTTTAGCTGCAGGAGGACAAGCAGGAGTAGAGAGAGCTATAAATCAATATCGATTAGAACTTGAAAGAGGAATGAAATTAATGGGATGTACTAAGATAAGTGAATTAAATAGAAATAATCTTAGATTCAGAAGAATTTAATTATTTTTGTTCACTTTAGTCGCACTTAGTAAATTACTTGAACATTTTATTTAAAAATTGCATGATGCAAAAAATTCAAAATTAGAAAGGCCTTACTTCAATGAAATTAGCAAAAAATTTAGAAAACTTAGGAACAGAGTCAGCGTTTAGCGTTTTAGCAGAAGCTAAAGCTTTAGAGGCCAAAGGAAACCCAATGATACATTTGGGATTAGGGCAACCAGATTTTAAAACACCAAAACATGTTGTTGAGGCAGCTAAAAAAGCCTTAGATGATGGTCATCATGGATACGTAATGTCAAATGGAATTCCAGAGTGTAGACAAGCAGTAACGAGATGGATTAAAAGAAGATATGAGGTAGATATTGATTTTGAAAGAATTCTAATCATGCCAGGTGGAAAGCCTACAATGAGTTACGCAATCCAGTGTTTTGGTGAACCTGGTGCCGAAATAATTCATCCTACTCCAGCATTTCCAATATATGAGTCAATGATAAATTATACTGGATCAACACCAGTTCCATATGACTTAACCGAAGATAAAGATCTTAAATTTAACCCAGAAAAAATTTTATCATTGATTACAGATAAAACGAGATTATTAATTTTAATTAACCCAAATAATCCAACTGGTAGTTTTGTTGAAAAGTCAGATATTGATGTTCTAGCAGAAGGTTTAAAAAAACATCCACACGTAACTATCTTAAGTGATGAAATTTATAGTAGGCAGATTTTTGATAATAAAGAAATGCCTTCTTTTTTTAATTACCCTGAGCTTCGTGAGAGATTGATAGTATTAGAGGGCTGGAGCAAGGCATATTCAATGACTGGCTGGAGGCTTGGTTGGAGTTTTTGGCCAAAAGAGTTAGTTGAACATGTAAATAAACTTTTGATAAATAGTGTTTCATGCGTAAATGCTGCTGCTCAATTTGCAGGTATCGCTGCTTTAGATGGTCCTGATGACTCTATTGATGCAATGATGGTAAAGTTTACTCAAAGAAGAGATTTAATCCATAAGGGCTTAAATGAATTGCCAGGAGTAGAATGTAGTTTACCTGGTGGAGCTTTTTATGCATTTCCAAACGTCAAAGGTACTGGAATGTCAGGCGCAGAGTTTTGCAAAAAGGCTATGCATGAAGCTGGAGTAGCTATAGTCCCAGGAACAGCCTTTGGACAAACTTGTAATGACTTTGTGAGATTTAGTTTTGCAGCATCTCAAGATAATATTTCACAAGCATTAGAAAATGTGAAAAAAATGCTTACTAAATAGTCTGTATTTTTTTATATTTTTTTATTAGTATTAAAAATATGAATGAACAAGTTGAAATAGAGCTAAAAAAAATTCTTAATGGAAGATTTTCAACTTCGGAGTCTACTAGAGCTAATTATGCTAGAGGAGAGGACACTTATGATCCTGTGTTATCTAAAGCAGTAGTTTTTCCAGAGACAAATGAAGAAGTTTCAAAGATATTAAGCTTATGTAATGAATACAAAATACCAGTTGTTCCTTTCGGCACCGGTACATCTTTAGAAGGAAATGTTGTTGGAAATGATAAAGGGATCACACTATGTCTTGAAAAAATGAATAAAATTTTAAGTGTTAATGTTGAAGATTTTGATTGTAGAGTTCAAGCTTGTGTTACTAGAGAACAATTAAACGATTATTTGAGAGAGGATGGTGTTTTTTTTCCAATTGATCCTGGTGCTAATGCAGCGTTGGGTGGCATGGCTTCGACTTCAGCCTCAGGAACAATGGCTGTTAAATATGGTACAATGAAAACAGTAATAACTGGTCTAACAGTTGTTTTACCAAACGGGGATATCATAAAAACTGGAAGCAGAACTAAAAAAACTTCAGCTGGGTACAATTTAACTAATCTTTTTGTAGGTTCTGAGGGTACCTTAGGAGTAATTACTGAGGTTCAATTAAGATTATCACCAATACCAGAAAGTATTATGAGTGCCGTATGTCACTTTCCCTCTTTAGAAATGGCAGTTCAAACAGCACAACAAATAATTCAATATGGTGTTCCAATAGCAAGAATTGAGATGCTTAATAAAGAACAAATGGAGATTAGTATAAATTATTCAAAACTTAAAGATATTGAGGGAGTCCCAACTTTATTTTTTGAATTTCATGGATCCGAAGCATCGAATAAAGAAAATATAAAAATTGTTGAGGAAATATCAAAAGACAATAATGGAAGCTCGTTTAAGTGGGCAAAGGATTTAGAGGAGAGAAACAAACTTTGGCAGGCTAGATGGGATGTTTACTATTCTGTAAAAGCTTTAATTAATAATGGAAGGGTATATTCAACCGATGTATGCTTACCTATCTCAAATATAACTGAATGTGTAAATTTTGCAGAAGAGCAGACAAAAAAACTTGGTTTGAGAGCTCCTATGGTTGGACATTTGGGGGATGGAAACTTTCATGTTATTTTACCTTATGATCCAAAAGAGAAAGAAACTTATGATAGGATTAGGAAATTTAGCGATCTGTTGATTGATAAAACTTTGCAGCTTAATGGAACAATAACAGGAGAACATGGGGTTGGGTTACATAAAAAATCTTACCTACTTAAAGAACATGGTGATAGCATACCTTTAATGAAATCTATAAAACGAGCTATTGATCAAAACAATATAATGAATCCTGGTAAAATTTTTGATTTAAATTAACTTTAAAAAAAATGAAAAAAATTTTAATAACTAGAAAACTTTTAAGATCTTGTGAGGACAAAGCACAAGGAATTTTTGAAGCAAATCTTAATTTAAACGATGAGCTATATTCCCAAAAAAAATTAATAGAAATGAGTAAAGGTTGTGATGGTATTTTGTCTGCTTTAACAGACAAGCTAGATGCTGATACAATTAATCAATTACCAGAATCTATAAAGATAATTTCAAATTTTGCAGTAGGATTTGGAAATATAGATCTCGAGGCGGCAAAAAAAAGAGGGATTGCTGTTACGAATACACCGGATGTTTTAACTGACGCCACAGCAGAAATCGGAGTATTATTAATTTTAGGAGCATGTAGAAGAGCTTCAGAAGGAATTGAAAAAGCTAGAGAGGGAGGCTGGGTTTGGTCTGCAGATTTATTAATCGGTAAGCAATTAACTGGAACTAGATTAGGCATTTTAGGAATGGGAAGGATAGGACAAAAAATTGCAAAAGTTGCTAAATCTCTTGGAATGATAATTCACTATCATAATCGATCAAAACTCAGTGAGGAAAAAGAGCAAGGCGCAAAGTATCATGATAATCTAAAAGATTTACTTTCTGTTTCAGATGTACTCTCAATTTGTTGTCCGGCTTCAAAGGAAACAATCGATATGATTAATAAAGAGACAATTGAATATTTACCCAAGGGTGCAGTTGTAACAAATGTTGCAAGAGGTGACATTGTGGAAGATGAAGCAATGATTGACGCTCTCAATCGAAGAAAAATTTATGCTGTAGGTTTAGATGTTTACAAGAATGAACCAAACTTAAATCTGGGTTATTTAAAACACCCAAGTGCATTTATTCTTCCTCATTTAGGTAGTGCCACTAAAGAAACTAGAACAGCTATGGCTAATTTGGCTATAGATAACCTTGAAGAATACTTTAATAAAGGAAATTGTAAGAATAAAGTCAATTAATTCCACCTAAGATTGTATTTTATTAAATATGTGCTTACTTTGGGGGTAGACTCTGATCTCTTATTATAATTTAATTATCAAAGTTAATTAACTAAAGAGGAGAGAACAAAATGATTAAAAGTAAAAAATCATTGAAAGGTGCAAAAACACCTTCAAGACGTAAGTTCTTCAAAGTAGCAGCAGCAACAGGTGCAGCAGCAGCAACAGCTGTAGCAATGCCTAATATTGCGACTGCTGATGGACACGTTACATTAAAAATGCAAGCAGCTTGGCCTTCAGGTGCAAACATCTTTTTTGAAATGGCAGGAGACTATTGTAAAATGGTTGATGCAATGTCTGGTGGAACACTAAAAATTGATCTTCAGCCAGTAGGTTCGGTTGTAAAAACATCTGAAATTGGAGCAGCGGTTAGCGATGGAAACCTTGATATGGGTCACTGGGTGACAGCATATTGGTATGGAAAAAATGCTGCGGCTTCACTTTTTGGAACTGGTCCTTCATACGGGATGTCATCACAAGAAGTTATGGGATGGATGGAGTATGGCGGAGGAAGAAAACTTTATGATGAAACTCTTGCAAAAGTAGGTTTTGATTATCTTGGTTTCTTTCACATGCCTATGCCAGCGCAGCCTTTTGGTTGGTTCAAAAAAAATGTAACAAAAGTATCTGATGTTAAAGGGATGAAATATAGAACAGTTGGTCTAGCTACTAACGTTTTAACTGCTATGGGAATGGTTGTAAGACAATTACCAGGTGGTGAAATTCAGCCAGCAATGAAAACAGGTTTGATTGATGCCGCTGAGTTTAACAACCCAACATCTGATTCACAGTTTGGAATGCAAGACGTATCTAAACACTATCACTTAGGTAGTTTCCACCAATCTCAAGAAATGTTTGAGATTCCGGTGAACAAAAAAAGATACAATAGCCTTTCACCTGCTCATCAAGCTATCTTGAAGAATGCTGCTTATGCTGCAAACTCAGATAACTACTTTAAAGCTTTAGTTAGATATTCTGCTGACTTGGCTAAATTGATGAACGAGCATAAGGTTAACGTTTACCAAACTTCGGATGCAATCCTAGCAGAACAATTAAAAGGTTGGGATAAAATTGTTGCAGAATTTTCTGGGAAAGATCCTTTCTTTAAGAAAATTATCGACTCACAAAAAGCATACGCTAAGAGAACTATGAAGTATCTGTTGATGAATCAACCGAACTACAAGTTAGCTTATGAAAATGAGTTTGGTCCAATTGCAAAAGTTAAAATTTAATTAACTTTAAAAAGACTTTAAAAGGGGGTTTAAAACCCCCTTTTTTTTTAGCTAAATTTAATATATTTTTTTATGATGGAATCTTTCATTAAATTTGCAGACACCTTAAGTACATCTATGGGCAAGGCTTTTTCTTGGTGCATAGTTATTCTTATGGGAGGAACTGTTTATGAGGTCATAATGGCTTATGCCTTTAATGCACCTACTTTATGGAATTTTGATTTTAGTATGCAAATGTATGGTGCAATACTTATGATGTCAGGTGCTTACTGTTTAGCCACCGAAGCCCATGTTAGGGGAGATGTAATTTATAGATTGTTTAGTCAAAGAACCCAAGCCTGGATAGATTTAATACTTTACTTTATTTTCTTTTTTCCTGGAGTTATTGCTCTGGCTTTCTATGGTTATGAGTATGCAGCTCAAGCTTGGAAAATAAAAGAAACCAGCTGGAGTAGTCCTGCTCAAATTCAAATTTATATGGTCAAATCAATGATACCTGCAGCAGGAGTTTTACTTATTATTCAGGGTATTAGTGAAGTATTTAGATCTATAATTTGTATTAAAACAGGAATATGGCCTTCAAGAATGGTTGTGGCTGAGGAAACAGAACAAATGTTAATGAGAACATCTCAAAAGGAAGAGAAAGAAAATGTTATTTAGTCTGACAAATCCTGAAGTAGCAATCTTAATGATGGGTGTATTTTTATTTGCAGTCCTACTTGGTTTTCCAATCGCATTCACTTTAATGGCGATGGGAATAGGATTTGGTTATTATGCATATTACGATCCAGTCTTAATGGACCACCTCTTCGATAATAGAATATTTTCTTTATTTGTTAAAAATACTTATACCGTTATGGATAATAACGTACTTACTGCGGTGCCTCTCTTTTTATTTATGGGATATTTGGTAGAGAGAGCTGGGATTGTTGCTAAATTATTCTTTGCAATAAGATTGGCTGCTCATAGATTACCAGCATCAATGGCTGTTGCAGCTTTAATAACGTGTACTTTATTTTCAACAGCCACAGGAATTATTGGTGCAGTCGTAACTTTGATGGGTTTACTTGCTTGGCCAGCAATGGTTAAAGCAGGTTACGATAAAAAATTTGCTTCAGGAATTATTTGTTCAGGAGGATGTTTGGGTATTTTGATCCCTCCAAGTATAATGTTAATAGTTTACTCAGTTATTGCTCAATTATCACCCTTAAGACTATTTGCAGCAGCTATATTTCCAGGTCTCTTATTGGCAGGCCTCTATATTGCTTATGCTGTAACTAGAGCTTGGCTTAACCCAGCTATAGCACCTAGACCTCCTACAGAAGATATACCTCCTAGAGCAGAAATCTTAAAAGAGGTATTAGTTTCATTTGTACCTTTGTTTGGATTGATAATGTTGGTTCTTGGAACAATTTTAGCTGGAATAGCGACACCAGCAGAGGCAGCAGCGGCAGGAGCTTTTGGAGCGTTAATTCTTTCTTGGTTTTATAAAACTCTTAAGTGGCAAAATTTTAAAGAGTCTGTTTTTTTAACTGCAAAAACTACAGCAATGATTATGTGGTTGTTCATTGGTTCTTGGACATTTTCATCAGTATTTTCTTATTTAGGTGGACATGAAGTTTTTGAGCATTTCTTTACATCAATAAATATAACGACGTGGCAGTTTTTAGTTATTACTCAAATTATAATCTTTCTTTTGGGTTGGCCACTGGAATGGACAGAAATTTTAATTATTTTTGTTCCAATTTTTTTACCTTTATTAGAAATTTTTGGAGTTAATCCATATTTTTTTGCAATGTTGATTGCTTTAAATTTACAGACATCCTTTTTAACACCACCAATGGCCATGTCGGCCTACTATCTAAAAGGAGTGCAAAAAACAAATGTTGAACTAATGGAAATATTTAGAGGTATTATGCCATTTTTAGGGATTGTAGTTTTTGCAATGTTTTTAATGTATATGTTTCCAGCAATAGCATTATGGTTGCCCGAAACTTTGTTCGCACAATAAAAAATGATAGATATTTTTTCATTAAAAGTTGAAGAACTTTCAGCTAAAATAAAAGACTCACAGTTGACATCAGTTGAAATTTGTAAAAAATATATTGAAAGAATAAACAAATTCGAGAAGGATGTAAAAGCTTGGGCGCACTTTAATAAGAAGCTTTTAATGGAAAAGCTTCTGAAGCTGACGATTATAGAAGATCTGGAAAACCAACAGGCCCTTTGCATGGAATACCAATAGCCATAAAGGATATTATAGGAACTTTGGAAATGCCCACAGAGTGTGGAACAGTGATTAGAAAAGGTAAATCTTATTCACAAAATGCTGAAATAGTTGATTTGCTTCTTTCAGCAGGCGCAATTATAATGGGAAAAACAGCCACCTCGGAACTTGCTTACCTTAGTCCTTCTAAAACGACCAATCCACATGATCATACTAGAACACCGGGGGGGTCTTCCAGTGGATCAGCTGCAGCGGTAGCTTCTTATATGGCACCACTGTCAATTGGATCACAAACGGGAGGTTCAGTAATAAGACCAGCATCTTATTGTGGAGTTGTAGGATATAAACCAACTTATGGATTAATTTCTAGAAATGGTGTTTTAAAAACATCTGAAAAGCTGGATCATATAGGTGTTTTTGGTAGATCGGTCGAAGATGTTGCGTTACTAGCAAAAGTTTTAATTAAAAAGGACAATCATGACCTTGCCACAATCCATTATTCTACAAATGAAATGTTGTCCGAAACTAAAAAAGGACCATTATTTGAACCTAAATTTATTTTTTATAAAACAGATTCTTGGAAATTAATCGAAAAAAAATCAAGGGAGTCATTTGAATATTTTATTGAGTCTTTTAAAAAAAATATAGAGGTTTTTGATACCCCATCTTATTTTAAAGATATTCATAAATATCATCAAATTATTCATGAAACTGATTTAGCTAATAATTTTAGTGTTTATTATAAAAAATATAAAAAAAAATTATCTAAATTTATGCAGAATGCAATTTCAAAAGGAAATAAGCATTCAGCAAAAGATTATGCTGAAGCAATTGATTTCATAAAAAGAAGCTATGAATCTTATGAAGAGGTATTTGAAGATTATCATGGTGTATTATCGCCTTCTAGCCCAGGTGTGGCCCCAAAAGGCTTAAAAAGTACAGGTACTGCAGAATTTAATAGAGTTTGGTCATATTTAGGTACACCTTGTATTTCATTACCTTTACTTCAAGGTGAAAATAATATGCCTCTTGGTGTACAATTAATTGGAGCAAAATACGATGACCATAGATTTTTAGGTATTGCTAATTGGCTAGAAAAAGAATGTAATACTTAATATGCAAAAGTTTACAACCTTTCTTGGCTCTTTGCTTGCTATAGCTTTCTTAGTAGGGCTTGCAACTACTTTAACAAGATCAACCATGATTAGTTTTTTTGATGTATTGCCAGTATATATCTTAATGGCTATTGCTATTTTTATGATGGTATATGAAGCCTTCTTCGATAAAAAATAAATTTAAATTGAATTGCCTAACAAAAAGAATATTTTAGCATTATCACTTTTATTTATTCAACCAATTTTTATGGCCTCTAATCTAGTAGTTGCTAGAGGAGGAGTTGAATTTGTCCCCCCAATTTCACTAGCATTTTGGAGATGGACGGCAGTTTTTATAATTCTTTTACCATTTACATTTATGTCTCTAAAAAAGAATTATAAAATTATTGTAAAAGAGTATAAAAAATTATTTTTTTTAGGTACAATGGGTTGCGGTGTATGTGGAGCTTTCCCCTTTTTAGCGGGCGAAACTACAACAGTTACCAACATGGGAATTATTTATACCTCATCACCAATATTTATAATTTTTATTTCGAGTTTATTTTTTGGTGAAAAAATCAATTTTATTAAAATTATTGGATTAATAACTTGTTTAACAGGTGTATTTGCAATTATCATCAAAGGTGATTTAGACCTATTAATTAATCTAAAATTTACAAGAGGTGATTTATGGATGTTAGCCGCTTCGATAGGTTGGGCTCTATATTCTATTTATCTATTTTATTGGAAAACTGAACTTCAAATATTTCAAAGATTTGCACTAATCGCTTTATTTGGAGCTGTCAGCTTATTTCCTTTTTATATTATTGAGGAATTAATCTTTCAAAAAACTATATTTAATTTAAATTTTTTCTTTTGGGTTATATTTGCAGCTATATCCCCAGGAATTATAGCTTTTATTTTATATTCGAAAGCTCAAGAAACGCTTGGCGCATCTCTGACTGGTTTTACTCTATATGTTTTTACAGTATATGCAGCAATTTATGGCTTTTTCCTTTTTGATGAAAAATTGGAATTTTTTCATTACATTGGAACAATTTTAGTATTTTTTGGCGTATATTTAGCAAAAAAAAATGAAAATAAGTCGTAGGAATTTTCTGGTGGAAATAGTTATCGGCATCATTGTTATCTATATAGGTGTACTTATCGCACTTTTTATATTTCAAAGAAATTTAATGTACCATCCAAATGAAAATAATTATTTTGGTGATAAGTTGGAAGTTGAAATTGAAAATGTAAAAATTACAACATCAGATAATATAAATTTATTAGGTTGGTTTCATAATAAAGACCTTAATAAATTTAAAACAATTGTTTATTTTCATGGAAATGCAGGAAGACTAGATAATAGAATTTATAAATTAAATTATTTTAAAAATATGGATGTAAATTTTTTAATAATTGCTTGGAGAGGGTTTAGTGGAAATAAGGGTAAACCTTCTGAGGAAGGGCTTTATGAAGACGGTAAAAGTACAATTGAGTGGCTTAAAAATTTAGGTGTCACCGAAAAAGATATTATTCTCTATGGAGAGTCTCTCGGTACTGGAATTGCAACAGAAATCGCACAAAATAATGAATTTGCGGGATTGATATTAGAAACACCTTTTACATCAATGACTGAAGCAGCAAAAAATTTTTACCCATATATACCTGTTGGGCTTTTATTAAAAGATAAATACCAAAATGATAAAAAAATCAAAAATATTAATATTCCTCTATTTGTTATGCATGGTGAGTCAGATCAAATTGTTCCTTTTTGGATGGGAAAAAAAATATATGAGATAGCTAATCAACCTAAATACTCATATTTCACGAAATATGACGACCATATGATGGAATTTGATGAAAATCTTGTTTTAGCACTTAATGCATTTATTAAAAGTTTAAATTAAGCCACATTCCTAACAAAGATTTTACAAATTTTTTCTTAAGAATTATTATGTGAAAAAAATCATTTTATCTGTTCTAATACTTTTTTTTTTAAAAAACATAGCAATTGCTGAAAATGAATTATCATTAGTTGATAATTTATTTCATATCGATCAAATGAATTCACATAATAAAAATTTTGCTCTTTATTTCAAAGCAAGAGAAAAAGCAATTTTAGCAAAAGGAGAAAAAAGTAATTATATAAATGATTTTCCTAAAGATCTTTATATTTATGATTATAAAACAGAGGAGTCATCACCATTGATTTCCTATGAGTGGTTTCCAACTAGAGCCAAGTATTTTTTAGAAGAATATAATTTTCCAGTATTTCCAGATGATTTTGCCTATTATCTTTTAAAAGATAATAAAACATTAGTGATGATTAGTGCTATTAAAAGTTTAAATGCAAATTTTAAATTTGATATTGTTGAAAGGAAATTAGAACTATATCCATTGAATGGAAAATTTGATTTTATAATCTCATCAATAGCAAAAAATTGTGGACACTATAAATTTGATGAAAATTACAAATGTAGTTTTTATAAACCTTTAATTTCTAGTACTTTAATTAATTAGTTTGAGTAAATGCTTGAGCAAATTTTTCTGCTTCAAAAATTTGTAAATCATCTTCTTTTTCTCCCAGCCCTAAAGCGATAATAGGAAGTTTATATTTTTTTGCGACAGCTAAGAGAATACCTCCTTTAGCTGTTCCATCCAATTTGGTCATAATAAGACCAGTTATAGGAATTATTTTATTAAATTCCTCAACTTGATTAATAACGTTTTGTCCTGAGGTTGCGTCTAAAACTAAAATAACTTCATGAGGTGCATTGGGATCAATTTTTTTTGTTACATTTGCTATTTTTTTAAACTCTTCCATTAAATTTTTTTTATTTTGTAATCTTCCAGCTGTATCAATTAATATTTGATTAAAATTATTATTTATTGCTCGTTCAATAGCTTTATAAGTTACCGATGCAGGATCAGATCCTTGAGAAGATTTTGTAATTTCAACATTGACTTTCATTGCCCAATTTTCTAATTGTTCAATAGCCGCGGCTCTAAAAGTGTCGGAGGCTGCAAGCATAACTTTATTTCCATTGAATTTTAAAATTTTACTAATTTTTCCAATAGTTGTTGTTTTCCCGACTCCATTGACACCTGCAACTAATACGGCATTAATTTTTTCTTTTTTTTTAAAAAATTTACTATTTTCAAGTGGTTTCATTAAAGAAACAATATAATTCATTAATATAGAATTTATTTCTTGAGCAATATCTTTTTTTGGATCAATTTTACTATTTGAAATTATCTCTTTAATCTCAGATGAAGCTGTAACACCAACATCAGATTTAATTAGATATTCCTCAATTTTATCTAGTGTCTCATCATCTATCTCTTTTTTAACAACTATGTCTCTTAAACCTGATGTTAAAGCAGAGGCACTCTTTTTAAAACCTGATTTAAATTTTTCAAAAATTCCCATTAGATTTTAATTTCAATATTTTTAATATCTGAAACCGGCCCCTTCATATGAATGCTATTATTTTGATCAATAGAAATTGACAATTTTCCAGTCGAAAATTCAATATCAACTTTATTATCAACAAGTTGATTTTGTTTTGCAGCAAATGCAGTAGCGCATGCAGCTGTTCCACATGCTTTTGTTAGACCAGCACCTCTCTCCCATACCCTAACTTTGATCAATTTTTTGTTTACAATTGTAGCTAAAGTAACATTACACTTTTCAGAAAAAAATTCATGATTTTCAATCTCTGGTCCAATTTTTTGGATGTTAAAATTGTTATTATTATCAACAAAAAATATTATATGTGGGTTACCAACATTGATAGCTGTCCCACCAGTATGTTCGTTATTATTTTTGTCAGTAATTTTAATATTTAAATTATTTGTATTTAAGTTTTTAGATAATGGTATTTCGTTCCACTCTGTTTTACCAATACCTATTTCTGTTGAAACTATTCTGTCTCCTAATATTTCAGATTTTAAATTTCCAGATAATGTGGTTAAAACTATTGAATTTTTATTACTTTCTTTTGCTAATAAATTTGCAACACACCTAGTTCCATTTCCGCATGCTCCTGAGGTGCTACCATCTGAATTATAAAATTCTAGTGAGGCATCAGATATCTCATTTTTTTTAATAATAATTAACTGATCACAACCAATAAATTTTCTGTCACAAATTTTAACTATTTGATCTTTACTTAAATTTGTAACATTTTGTCTATTATCTATGATTACAAAATCATTACCTAAACCGTCCATTTTATAAGCTTTAATATCCATAAATAGATACTTAACTTATTTATTGACTTTTTGAACCTCTATTATAGGTTGCTATCGTTTCCGCAAAAACACTAAATTTGCGGTGTCTTTGGTATCAAAGAGATCGACACTAGTCAGCGAGGGTTCGCCCACTAGTGCGGTTACTGCTGTGTGAAATAAATATGTTTGAAAACTTAACAAATAAATTTGAGGAAATTTTTTCTTCTTTAAAAAAAGCCCCTTCACTAGATGAAGCTCAGGTAGACGAAGGTTTAAGAGGAATTAGACAAGCTTTATTGGAAGCTGATGTTTCCCTTGATGTTGCTAAAGATTTTATAGAAAAAGTAAAACCAAAAGCTCTTGGACAGGAAATTATTAGATCAACTTCACCTGGAGATATGGTTGTTAAAATTGTTTATGATCAACTAGTTAATCTATTAGGTGAAACTAATAATGACCTTAATTTAAATGCTGTTCCACCAGTACCTATGATGCTAGTAGGTCTTCAAGGATCAGGTAAAACTACCACCACAGCTAAGTTAGCAAAATACTTAGAGGAAAATAAGAAGAAAAAAGTGATGATGGTTAGTTTGGATATTTACAGACCAGCAGCACAAGAACAGCTTAGATCTTTAGGTGAACAAAATAATATTTTGACACTTCCTATAATTGAAGGTCAACAACCAACAGATATTTGTAGAAGAGCTATTAGTGCTGCAAATCTTAATGGTGCAGAAATTATTTTATTTGATACCGCTGGAAGAACTCAAATTGATTTACAAATGATGAGTGAAATTAAACAGATAGAAAGTGTAATAAATCCTACAGAAACTATTTTGGTTGCAGACTCATTAACGGGACAAGTTGCAGCATCTGTAGCAAAAGAATTTAAAAATACTGTAAATCTTTCAGGAATAATTCTAACTAGAGCTGACGGCGATGCTAGAGGTGGGGCAGCCGTTAGTATGAAATATGTTTCAAATATCCCAATAAAATTTTTAGGTATAGGTGAAAAAATTGATAACCTAGAGGTTTTTCATCCTGATAGAATAGCTAATAGAATTCTTGGTATGGGAGACATCGTATCTCTTGTAGAAAAAGCTGCTCAAGATTTAGGAGAAGAAAATATTAAAAAGGCTGAAGAAAATTTAAAAAAAGGTCAATTTTCTATGCAAGATTATCTTACACAGCTAAGACAAATGAAAAAAATGGGTGGAATTGAAGGCATAATGTCATTTATGCCTGGAGTTTCAAAAATCAAATCTCAAATGGACTCTGCTGGAATTGATGAGAGTATTATTACAAAAAATGAAGCAATCATTTTATCAATGACTAAAAAAGAAAGAGAGAACCCAAAAATAATTGATGGTTCTAGAAAAAAAAGAATTGCTAATGGCTCTGGCACAGATCCGGCCACTATCAATAAATTGCTTAAGCAATTTAAAATGATGTCTGAAATGATGAAAAAGATGTCAAAAGGAAATCTGAAAGGTATGTCTGATAAAGGAATACCGCCAGAGCTATTTAATCAATTAAAATAATAAAAGGAGAACGAATGTTAAAATTAAGATTATCAAGAGGTGGAACAAAAAAACGACCTGTGTACAAAGTTGTTGTTGCAGATAGTCGTTTTGCAAGAGATGGGAGATTCATTGAGAAAGTAGGTTTTTTTAATCCTCTTTTGCCAAAAGATAAAAAAGAAAGAGTTGGTCTTGAGGCTGAGAGAATTAAATATTGGTTAGGTCAAGGCGCTCAACCAACAACAAGAGTTGCAAGAATTTTAGGTGAGAATGAATTAATAGAAATGCCTGCAAACGGAAATAATCCTTTAAAAGCAATTCCAAAAAAAGATAGAAAAAAAGAAGGTGAAGAAGCTCCTAAAGCAGAAGCTCCTAAAGCAGAAGCAGCACCGTCAGCAGAAGCAGCACCGTCAGCAGAAGCTCCTAAAGCAGAAGCAGTACCGGCAGCTGAAGCTCCTAAAGCAGAAGCAGCACCGGCAGCTGAAGCTCCTAAAGCAGAGAAAAAAAAATAATTTAAATATAATTTATGTGGCAAGCTCAAATCTATACACTTTATCCAGAGTTATACCCAGGGCCTTTATCTAAAGGTCTATATGGAAAAGCTCTAGCAAAAAATTTGTGGAATTTAAAAGTAATAAATATTCGAGATGCAGCAGAAGATAAACATAAAACAGTTGATGACACTCCCTATGGGGGTGGATCTGGCATGCTTATAAAAGCTGATGTACTTGCAAAATCTTTGGACAAAAATAAGATTAAAGGAGAAAAGATTATTTACTTATCACCAAAAGGTAAAAAATTTGACCAACATTATGCCCAAGATCTGTCAAAACAAAAATCAGTATCTTTTGTTTGTGGACATTTCGAAGGAGTTGATGAAAGAATTTTATCTACAAGAAATATAGAAGAAGTAAGTATTGGAGATTATGTTTTATCAGGAGGTGAAACAGCATCTTTTGTTATAATAGATAGTGTGTTGAGACTTTTGCCTGGAGTTTTAGGAAATGAATATTCAAAAAAGGAAGAAAGTTTTGAAAATGGCTTATTGGAGTATCCACAATATACAAAACCCCAAATTTGGGAAGAAAAAGCAGTCCCCGAGGTGTTATTATCGGGAGATCACAATAAAATTAAACACTGGCGTTTATCTCAATCTGAGGCTATAACACGCGACCGAAGACCAGATTTATGGCAAAAATATAAGAAGAATTAATTTTGATAAATACAAACATGAAAACAATTGATGAAATAAATCAACACAATGTAAAAAAAATACTTTCTGAAAAGAAATTACCAGAATTTTTTCCTGGGGACGTAGTTAAGGTTGGTGTTAGAATTACTGAAGGAAAAAAAGAGAGAATTCAATACTTTGAAGGTGTTTGCATTGCCAAAAAAAATAGGGATTTAAATTCATCTTTCACAGTTAGAAAAATTTCTTTTGGAGAAGGAGTCGAGAGAACATTTCCTCTTTATGGAACATTAATCGACTCGATTAAAGTAATTAGATCAGGTAAAGTCAGAAGAGCAAAGTTATATTATCTTAGAGATAGAACTGGTAAATCAGCAAGAATTGCGGAGAAAATAAGAAAAAAAATTGGAATAGATGTTGATGTTAAGCCCGAAACAGTAAATGAAGAAAATGTAGTTTCAGCTGTGGATGCTCCAAAAGAAGAAGCTCCTAAAGCAGAGACAGCATCATCAACTGAAGAGATTACAAAAGAAGAGGCACCTGTAGAAGAAACTGTTAAAGAAGAACAAAAATCAGAAAGCCCTTCAGAAAAAAAATAATTTTTTTTTGAATGTCTACTACTCTTTACGATAAAATCTGGAATGATCATTTAGTAGATCAACAAGAAGATGGAACTGCATTACTATTTGTAGATAGACATCTAGTTCACGAAGTAACAAGCCCACAAGCCTTTGAAGGATTAAGAAATTCTAATAGAAAAGTTAGACATCCTAAATTAACATTAGCTGTTGCTGACCATAATGTTCCTACGACCGATAGATCTCAAGGTATATCTGATCAAGAGTCTAAAATCCAAGTAGACACCTTAGAGTCTAATTGTAAAGAATTTGGAATTAAATTATTTGGAATGAATGATAAGAGACAAGGTATTGTACATATAATTGGACCTGAGCAAGGATTTACTCAACCAGGAACTGTGATTGTTTGTGGGGATAGTCATACGGCAACTCATGGAGCTTTTGGAGCTTTGGCGTTTGGAATAGGAACTTCAGAAGTTGAACATGTTTTAGCAACACAGACTTTGGTTCAAAAAAAAGCAAAAAATTTTAGAATAAATGTGAATGGTAAGCTTCCTCTAGGTGTAACGTCTAAGGATGTAATTCTTCAAATAATAGGAAAAATAGGAACTGCTGGTGGAACAGGCTGTGTAATTGAGTACGCTGGAGATTTAATAGAGTCTCTGAGTGTAGAACAAAGAATGACTATTTGTAATATGACAATTGAAGGTGGAGCCAGAGCAGGTTTAATCGCGCCAGATAAAAAAATATTTGATTATTTAAAAGGCAAACCAATGTCTCCTAAAGGAGAAGAATGGGATAAAGCAGTTAATTATTGGAACACCTTAAAGACTGATAGTGATGCAAATTTCGATAAAGAAATTAATTTAAATGCTGCTGATATTTTGCCAATGATAACATGGGGAACTTCACCTCAAGACGTAATTACAATAAATGATAAAGTTCCTAATCCTCAGAGTGAAAAAGATGAAGATAGAAAAAATTCTATTGAAAGGGCCATTAAATATATGGGTTTAAAACCTGATATGTCTGCAACTGATATCAGAATAGATAAGGTTTTTATTGGTAGTTGTACTAATGGAAGAATTGAGGATTTAAGAGAAGCTGCTAAAATTCTAAAGGATAAAAAGATTTCATCGCATGTTAATGCTATGGTTGTTCCTGGTTCTGGATTAGTTAAAGAGCAAGCAGAACAAGAAGGTTTAGATAAGATATTTATTGAGTCAGGCTTTGAATGGCGAGAACCTGGCTGTTCTATGTGTCTAGCAATGAATGCAGATAAATTAAAACCAGAAGAAAGATGTGCATCTACATCAAATAGAAATTTTGAAGGAAGACAAGGCAGAGGTGGCAGAACTCATCTAGTTAGTCCTGGCATGGCTGCTGCAGCAGCAATTTCAGGTAATTTAGATGACGTTAGAAAGTATCAAAATTAAATGCAGAAATTTAATAAATTAACTAGTATTCCTGCATACTTGCCAATAGTTAATATTGATACAGATATGATAATTCCAAAACAATTTTTGAAAACAATTAAAAGAACAGGACTAGGTAAAAATTTATTTTTTGAGATGAGATATGATGATGATGGAAATGAAATTAATGACTTTATATTAAATCAAAATCCTTACAATAAATCTCAGATTTTAATTGCGGGAAAAAATTTTGGATGTGGATCCTCTAGAGAGCACGCTCCATGGGCTTTATTAGATTTTGGAATTACTTGCGTCATAAGCTCAAGTTATGCTGATATATTTTATAGTAATTGTTTCAAAAATGGTATTTTGCCTATAATTCTTGAAGAGAAAAAAATTAAAGAATTATCTGAATATGCAAATAGAAAAGATGAAATTTCAATTAATCTTATTGATGAAAAGATAATTTATGGAAATAATGAAATTAAATTTAAGATTGATCCATTTAAAAAGAAATGTTTATTAGAGGGATTAGACGATATTGCTCTCTCATTAAACAAATCTGATAAAATTGAAAATTTTGAAAATGATTTAAAAAAAAATAAACCATGGATATTTCATGATTAAAGTTAAGAAGAGAAAAATTTTACTATTACCAGGTGATGGTATAGGTCCAGAGGTAACAGGTGAGGTAAAAAAAATTATTAATTGGTTTAATGAAAAAAAATCTTTAGATTTCGAAATTGATGAAGACCTTGCCGGTGGATGCTCTTATGACAAACATGGCTCACCCATTACTGATGAAGTTTTTTATAAAGCTTTAGAAAGTGAAGTCGTTATGTTAGGTGCTGTTGGTGGTCCAAAGTGGGATAATCTAGAATTTTCTAAAAAGCCAGAAAGAGCATTATTAAAATTGAGAAAAGAATTAAAATTGTTTGCTAATTTAAGACCAGCAATTTGTTTTGAACAATTGGTAGATGCCTCAACTTTAAAGCCAGAGATTGTATCAGGTTTAGACATTATGATTGTAAGAGAGCTTACAGGTGGAATTTATTTTGGTGAACCAAGAGGTATTAAGCCAATTGAAAATGGTGAAAGAAAAGGAATTAATACTCATACCTACACAACAAGTGAAATTACAAGAGTTGCAAGAATTGCATTTGATTTAGCTAAAAAAAGATCGAATAAAGTTACATCTTGTGAAAAATCAAATGTAATGGAAGCCGGACAACTTTGGAGAGAAGAGGTTCAGGAGCTTCACGATAAAGAATATAAAGATGTAGAGTTAAGCCATATGTTAGCCGACAATTGTTCTATGCAATTATTAAGAAATCCTAAACAGTTTGATGTAATTGTAACTGATAACCTATTTGGTGATATGTTGTCTGATCAAGCATCGATGCTAACTGGATCATTGGGACTTTTACCATCAGCTTCTTTAGGAGCCAAAAATAAAGATGGAGAAATGCGATCAATGTATGAGCCTATCCACGGTTCTGCTCCAGATATAGCAGGAAAGGGTATAGCAAATCCAATTGCCTCTATTTTAAGCTTTGCAATGGCATTAAGATATTCGCTAGACCTAGATAATGAAGCAGATGCACTTGAAAAAGCAGTCCAAGAAGTATTAAATGAAGGACTAAGAACTAGGGATATTTTATCAAAGGGAATGAAAGAAGTGACTACTTCAGAAATGGGAAGTGCGATAATTTCAAAATTGCAATAATTATATAATTATTCTAAGGTTTCAAAATGCCAAATTACACAGCACCAGTTGAAGATATGATGTTTCTCTTTGAAAAATTAAGAGATAATAAAAATTATAATGAATTAGAAAAATACAGCGAAATTAATTCTGAACTAGTTAAAGATATTTTAGATGAAGCAGCAAAAATAAATCAAAATCTTATATTACCTTTGGCTATAGCTGGTGATGAAAATCCAGCTAAATTAGAAAATGGTGTTGTAAGGACACCTCCTGGATATAAAGAGGCCTATAATAAATACATAGAAGATGGCTGGGTATCGTTATCTTGTGACCCAAAGTATGGAGGCCAGGGAATGCCAAAAACAGTCAGTGCTTTTTTTGATGAAATGCTATCAGCTACTTGTCTTTCTTTTAAGCTTTATAGTGAGCTAACTATAGGTGCGTATAATTGTATTTCACATCATGCAACAGATGAGATGAAAGAAAAATATTTACCTAAAATGGTTGAGGGTAAATGGAGTGGCACGATGTGCTTAACAGAACCAATTTGTGGGACAGATTTAGGTCTTCTAAAAACAAAAGCAGTAGAGCAATCAGATGGAACTTATAAAATTAGTGGACAGAAAATTTTTATAACCTCAGGTGATCATGATCTAACAGAAAATATTATTCATTTGGTGATTGCTAGATCATCAGACTCTCCATCTGGAACCAAAGGTATAAGTTTATTTTTAGTTCCTAAATTCATAGTTAAAGATGATGGATCAATTGGACCAAGGAATGGAGTATCTACAGGATCAGTAGAGAGCAAAATGGGTATAAAAGGTTCAGCAACTTGTGTTTTAAATTTTGAAGAAGCTGTTGGCTATATGATAGGTCCAAAAAATAAAGGATTAAGTCAGATGTTTACAATGATGAATTTAGAGAGAATTCTTGTTGGAATTCAAGGTTTAGGATTATCAGAAATAGCTTATCAAAATTCTCTTTCCTATGCCAAAGAGAGAAAACAAGGAAAAACAAATAATACTAAATCTACAAATGGAGCAGATTTTATTATTGAACATGCTGATATTAGAAGATCTTTATTAAACATGAAATCAATAGTTGAAGGTGAAAGAGCCTTATGTTTTTGGCTTTCTCAACAAACTGAAGTAAGTCTTAATCATCCTGATGAAAAAATTAAACAAGAAGCTTCAGATTATGTTTCATTAATGACACCAGTTGTAAAATCATTGTTTACAGATTTAGCGATGGAAATCACAAGCGATGCTATGCAAATTCACGGCGGATATGGATTTACAAAAGATCAAGGAATTGAACAATTATATCGAGATAATCGAATAACACCAATTTATGAGGGCACAAATTCTGTTCAAGCTGCAGATTTAGTATTTAGAAAATTAGTCAACAAAAATGGGAATATTATTAATAATTTTATGGAAATGATTAAAAGTGAGTGTGATAGTAAAAGTGAAAAAGTACAAAGTTTTTCAAAACAATTGGAATACTATTTAGGTATTTTATCAAAATTTAATAGCTGGATTGCTGAGAAGAGCAATGAAGGAAAAGATGATGTGAGTGCTGCAGCAAATGATTATTTAAAAACACTTGGCTACATATCTTTAGCCTTCTCGTGGATTAAAGTTCTTGAGGTAAGCTATAAAGAATATGATAGTAATAAAGATTTTTATGAGGATAAAATAAATACCGCAAAATTTTATTTTGATAAAGTTCTTCCCAGATCAGAATATCATTACAAATCTGCTATAACTGGAAGTTCAAATATAATGAATTTTAAGTTCAATTAATCATGAGTCCCTATGATGAAAATTTGGATAAAAATAAAGCAAATTATGTCCCACTTACTCCATTGTCCTTTTTACAAAGAGCTAAAGATATTTACCCAAATTATGAAGCAATAGTATATGAGGATAGAAAATATACTTGGACAGAAGTCTATAAAAGAGCAATTAAATTTGCTAGTGCGTTAGAAAAAATTGGTATTAAAAAAGGTGATACTGTTTCATTTTTAGCTTTTAATACTCCAGAAATATTTGAAGCTCACTATTCAGTTCCTATGACAGGAGCTGTTTTAAATACTATAAATATTAGATTAGATGCAAACACTATCTCTTATATTTTAAATCACAGTGATGCTAAGGTTTTAGTAGTCGATAGACAACTTCACATTGAAGTAAAAAAAGCACTTAAAACTTTAGATAAAGAAATTACAATTATAGATATTTATGACAAACATGCAGATCAGTCAAAATTAGAAAAAATAGGTGACCTAGAGTACGAAGATTTTTTAAATACTGGTGATGAAGATTATAATTGGAAAATGCCAGAAGATGAGTGGCAAGCAATATCATTAAGTTATACTTCAGGAACAACTGGAAATCCAAAAGGTGTTGTTTATCATCATAGAGGATCTTACCTAATGTCTACAGGAAGTGCAGTAGCTTGGGATATGCCTAATAGACTTAATTTTTTAACCATTGTTCCTATGTTTCACTGTAATGGATGGTGTTATCCTTGGACCGTTCCAATGTTAAATGGAAGAACAATATGTCTTAGAAATATTGATGTAAAAAAGATTTTTGAATTGATTGACAAATATAATGTAACTCATTTTGGGGGAGCGCCCATTGTATTAAATATGATAACTGGAGCTCCAGAAAGTGATCGAAAAAAATTAAAACATAAAGTTTATGTCTTAACTGCAGGAGCACCTCCGCCAAGTATAATTTTTAAAAAAATGAAAGATCTTGGTTTTGAAGTGATGCATGTATATGGATTAACTGAAACTTATGGACATGTTACTCAATGTGCTTGGAATGATGGATGGAATGGTTTTGATGAGGAAAAACAAAATGAAATCAAAGCAAGACAAGGTGTGAGGTACCCAAATACAGAGGGTGTAACTATTATGGATCCTGAAACAATGAAAGAAGTTCCTGCAGATGGAAAAACAATTGGCGAAATCATGATTAGAGGAAATGTAGTTATGAAAGGGTATTTCAAGGATAAATCTGCTACTGATAAAGCAATGGATGGTGGCTGGTTTCATACTGGAGATTTAGCTGTAATGCACCCAGATGGTTATGTTAAGATACAAGATCGATCTAAAGATATTATTATCTCTGGGGGCGAAAATATATCTTCAATAGAGATAGAAAATACCCTCTCTAAGCATCCTTCAGTATCTATAGCAGCTGTTGTTGCTAAACCTGATGAAAAATGGGGAGAGGTTCCTTGTGCATTTATAGAGATGGTCAAGGATAAGCCTGTAAGCGAGAAAGATCTAATTGATTTTTGTAAAGAAACTCTTGCTAATTTTAAAGTTCCAAAACAGGTGGTATTCTGTGAATTACCCAAAACATCAACAGGCAAAATTCAAAAGTTTGAGCTAAGAAAAAATTTCAATTAGTTAAGATAAAATAGAAGTCCTTTATATTGAGTAGGTATATAATTATCATTGAAAACATGTTTTAATCAGATACAAAGTTTCAAATTTTAAAAAATGAAAAATTTTCCAATATCTAAATCTAGAAGATTAAGAAGTACCCCGTATACTGATAGAATTGAAAATCAGGGTGTGAGTGCGTATACAGTTTATAATCATATGTTATTACCTGCTTCATTTGTTTCGCTCGAGGCAGATTATCATCATTTAAAAGAGTTCGTTCAAGTATGGGATGTGGCAGCTGAAAGACAGGTTGAAATTTCTGGAAAAGACTCTGCTGAACTAGTTCAATTAATGACTTGTAGAGATTTAACAAACTCTAAAGTTGGAAAATGCTATTATGCCCCCCTGATTGATGATCATGGAAATTTAGTTAATGATCCAATTATAAATAAATTGGCAGAAGATAGATGGTGGTTATCGATAGCTGACTCTGATGTAATTTTTTTTGCTAAAGGACTTGCATCAGGAAATAATTTTGAAGTTAAAATAAAAGAACCAGATGTAAATATCTTAGCCGTTCAAGGACCTTTAGCTGATAAATTAATGACAAAAGTTTTTGGAGAAAATATATCTCAATTAAAATTTTTTAATTTTGATTATTTTGATTTTAAAGGTGTGAAACATTTTATTGCAAGATCAGGATGGTCGAAACAAGGTGGTTTTGAAATTTATGTTGAAAATTCTGAGTCAGGACAAGATTTATATGATTATTTATTTGAAGTTGGAAAAGAATTTAATGTTAAACCTGGTTGCCCAAATTTGATTGAAAGAATTGAGGGAGCACTTTTATCATATGGTAACGATTTTGATAATAGAGATAACCCTTTAGAAGCAAACTTTGACAAATATATGAATTTAGACAGCGGTGCAAAATTTTTAGGTAAAGAAAAGTTAAAACAAATTAGAGACAAAGGAATAACTAGAAAATTAATGGGAGTTAAAATTGATCATACAGATATAGATATGTATTGTGAAAAAACGTTGTTTGATGATAATAATAATATTGTTGGATTTGTTAGATCAGCAGCCTATTCTCCAACTTTTAAAAAAGTTATTGGTATAGCTATGATTAATAAACCTTACTGGAATTTAGATCATTCATTTAAAATTGAGATAAATGAAAAAATCTACGTAGGAACTATTTGCGATTTACCCTTCATTTAGTATAAAAGTTTAATTACATCATGAATATAGCTATTGTTGGAGCAACAGGAAATGTAGGTAGAAAAATATTGGAAGTTCTTGAAAAAAAAGAATTTTTGATTGAAAATATTTATTTATTAGCTTCCAACAAAAGTAAAGGATCAAAAATAAATTTTAGAGATAAAGAGCATGAAGTTTTAAGTTTAGATACTTTTGATTTTTCAAAAGTAAAAATTACTTTTTTTGCTGCAGGTGGAAAAATATCAGAAAAATTTGTTGAAAAAGCTTCTAAACATTCATTAGTCATAGATAATTCAAGTTTTTATAGAATGGACCCCGATGTACCATTGATTGTACCTCAAGTGAATTCAAATCATTTAAATAGTATTAAAAAAAATATTATAGCTAATCCAAATTGTTCAACAGCCCAATTAGTTATAGTATTAAAACCATTGCATGACTTGTTTAATATTAAAAGAATAGTTGTTTCAACTTATCAATCAGTTTCAGGTGGAGGTAAAGCACCAATGGATGAATTAATTGAACAAACTAAATTAGTTTTACAAAATAAAAAAGTTGAGTCAAAAAATTTTACAAAACAAATTGCATTTAATGCAATACCACAAATAGATGTATTTGCAGATGAAGGATATACAAAAGAAGAATTAAAAATGATAAATGAAACAAAAAAAATTTTAGATAACAATATAGATTTAACTGCAACATGTGTAAGATTACCTGTTCTAGTTTCTCACTCAGAGTCAGTTAACATTGAATTTGAACAACCTTTTTCGATTGAGAAAGTAAAGGATGCCTTAGACAGTTTTGAAGGTTGCAAAGTAATTGATGAAAGATCTGATGGAGGCTATATTACACCATTAGAGGCTGCTGGTAGTGAAACAACTTTTATTTCAAGAATAAGAAAAGATAAAACTATCGAAAACGGATTAAATATATGGATTGTCTCAGATAATCTTTTGAGGGGTGCAGCTTTAAATGCTGTTGAAATTGCAGAAACATTAATTAAAAATAATTTTTATGGAAAATAAAAGCCCTTTATCTCCTCACATTCAAATTTATAGATGGCACATTTCATCTCTTGTATCTATTTCTCATAGAATAACAGGCATCATTAATATTGTGGCAATAACTTTGATATGCATTTGGGCTTCCTTTTTAACATTGGGAGAAACTAGTTATGATTTTATTAAGTTTTTTTTTACATCTGTATTTGGCAAATTTATTACTCTCGGATTGATCTGGTCTTTTAGTTTTCAAATTTTAAGTGAGATAAGGCATTTAATAATGGATATGGGCTATGGTTATGAATTACAAATGACCCGTATTTCTGGATTAGTTGTGATTTTTGGGTCATTTATATTTACAATATTAATTTATTTTTTTGGAAAGAATT
>CACKKY010000003.1 GCA_902600855.1 uncultured Pelagibacteraceae bacterium
CCAAATAAAAGATAAGATCAGTTTAGAGTCCTTGTGGAATGAACTAATCTATAAGAGATTTTATAATAAGGTTAGAATTGATAGAGATAAGTTAAAAAATAAAGTAATAGAAGATAACGATAAAAAAATAAAATCCTATTTACTATCCGAAATATTCTTTAAACAGCCTAAAAATCAAAGTTTAGAAGAGAAATATAATTTAATCAAAAAAGATATAATTGAGAAAGGATTTTCAAGTGCAGTTTTACTGCATAGCATTTCTGATACTTCAGTAAATGGTGGTGATCTAGGGTGGATTGCTGAAACGTCTTTAAATCCAAAAATAAGAAACAAAATATCAATTTTGAAGACTGGAGATATATCAAGCCCTATAATTGTGCCTGGTGGTTTCTTAGTTTTAAAATTAAATGAAATAAAAAGCGAAAAGAAAGAGTATGATATTGAAAAAAAAGTTGATGAATTAATACGTATCTCAACTAACCAACAACTTAATCGACTTTCAAATATCTATTATGATAAAATAAAGAAAGAAATCAAAATCGATGAGTTATAAACCAATATTAATAGTTGCAGGAGAACCAAACAGTATTTTTTTAGAAATATTTTTTAAGTCCTTAAAATCAAATAGATATAAATCTCCATTAATTTTAATTTGCTCAAAAAAATTATTAATTAAACAAATGAAAAGATTTAGTTTAAAAAAGGAAATTAATGAAATAGATCCAATCAATATTGATAATAGAAAATTAAAAAAAAACATTATTAATTTAATTGATATTGAGCTAAATCTAAATTCATTCTCAAAAAAAAATACTAAAAAATCACAATTATATATTAAAGAATGTTTTGATGTTGCTTTTAAAATTATTAAAAAAAATACAACTAATAAATTTATAAATGGTCCAATAAGTAAAGATAAATTTCTCAACAAAAAATTTTTTGGTATGACAGAATATATAGCTTGTGAATTTAAAGTTAAAAATAGTGCTATGTTAATTTATAATGAAAAATTATCAGTATGCCCTATAACAACTCACTTACCACTAAAATCAGTTGCTTCAAAAATTAATAAAAAATTGCTAATTAAAAAAATTAAATTAATTGAAAACTTTTATAAAAATGATTTAAAGATAAAACCTAAAATCGCTGTTTTAGGTCTTAACCCACACTGCGAAAGTGTCGATAAATTTAATGAAGATAAAATGATTTTAAAACCAACAATAAATTCAATTAAAAAATTAGGCATAAAAATATCTGGACCATATCCATCTGATACAATTTTTTTAAAGAATAATAGAAAAAAATTTCATGTAATTGTTGGTATGTATCATGATCAAGTTTTAACTCCTTTAAAAACATTATATGAATATGATGCAATTAATATAACTCTAGGACTTCCATTTTTAAGAATATCTCCAGACCATGGGCCAAATGAAAAAATGGTAGGTAAAAATATATCTAATCCTTTAAGTTTAAAAAAAGCTCTAAATTTTTTGGACAAAAATTGATTAGAACAAAAAAAAGTCTGGGACAAAATTTTCTTATCGATGATAAAATTTTAGAGAAGATTGTTGATATAACAGAAATAGCAAATAAAACAATTTTAGAAATCGGACCAGGGAGTGGAAATCTAACATCCTATATACTTAAAAAGAATCCAAAAAAAATTTATGTTGTAGAAAAAGATGATATTTTAGCAAATAATTTAAATAAAAATTTTAAAAATCAACTTATAATAATTAATGAAGACATTTTAAAAATTGATGAAAAATCTATATCAAAGGAAAGTCTAATCGTTTTTGGAAATCTTCCTTACAATATTTCGACAGAAATTCTAAGCAAATGGATAATTAATCTACAAGATACCTTTTGGTTTGATTATCTTATTTTAATGTTTCAAAAAGAAGTTGCAGATAGAATAATAGCAAAATTTAATACAAAATCTTACGGTAGATTATCAATTTTAAGTAATTGGAAATTAAATATAAAAAAAATTTGCGATATTAAACCTGAGTCTTTTAATCCTAAACCAAAAGTAGATAGCACTTTATTATTCTTTTCTCCAAAAGAAAAATTTTTTCAAATTAAAAATCCAAGGAACTTAGAAAAAATAACTAGAATATTTTTTAATCAGCGTAGAAAAATGTTAAAAAAACCTTTTTATCAATTATTTAATGACAATAATGAAATATTAGATAAACTTAATATCAATTTGAATTTAAGACCACAAAATCTAGATTTTGATAAATATTATCAACTAGCTAGTGAATATGAAAATTTAAGAAGTTAATTTATTTACGTGATCTCGAATAAATTCTAAATCATAATCTTTTGAGCCATTATACAGCTCCGCTTCAATTAAATTCTTTATCTTTAAAAAGCATTTATCTAAATCATCATTTATAACAACATAATCGTAATTAATCCAATGTAAGACATCTCTTCCAAATTGCTTCATCCTTTCGTCCACAATTAATTTATCTTTCATGTCTCTGCTTGAAAGTCTATTGTACAAAACTTCTTTACTTGGAGGTAATATAAAAAATGTTATTAATTTATAATCTAATTTTTTATTCTTAATCTGATCAGCGCCTTGCCAATCAATATCAAATAAAACATTTCTACCTTTATTTAATTTATCAATAACTGGAGTCCTTGAAGTTCCATACAAATTGTTAAATACTTTTGCATATTCTAAGAATTCCTCATTATTTACTAATCTTTTAAATTCATTTTCATTTATAAAAAAATAATCTTTATCTGGTATTTCATTTGGTCTGGGTTGACGTGTGGTATGTGAAATTGAAATATCGAAATTATCTAAATCAGACAACATATGTGTCAAAGTCGTTTTACCAGCTCCTGATGGAGAGGATAATATTATCATCACCCCTTCTTTTACTGAGGGCATTTATATTATTAGTTTGCTTTTCCTTCGATAAATTTAACTGCATCGCCTACAGTTAAAATTTTCTCAGCTTCACTGTCTGAAATCTCTGATCCAAACTCTTCCTCGAAAGCCATAACTAACTCAACAGTATCTAAACTATCAGCACCTAAATCATCTATAAAACTTGAATCTTCAGTTACTTTTGCTTCATCAATACCCAAGTGATCAGCAACGATTTTCTTAACTTTGCTTGAAACTTCTTCTGACATATATATCCTTTTTAGTTATAAATTCTTAATAGTTTAAATACCTATTTTGTCAAGCCATATACATGCCTCCATTAACATGTAATGTTTCTCCATTTATATAGCCAGACTGATTGGAGCTTAAAAAAAGCACAGCATTTGCTATATCATCAGCTTCTCCTAAGCGAGCTGAAGGTATTTTAGAGATGATAACTTCTTTAAATTTTTCATCAATCTTATCTGTCATTGCTGTTTTTATAAAACCAGGAGAGATACAATTTATATTAATATTTTTTTTTGCATATTCTATTGCAAGGCTTTTAGACATTGCAATGATTCCCGCTTTAGAAGCTGTATAATTTGACTGTCCTAAATTTCCAGTATGACCTACTACTGATGTTATATTGACTATTTTGCCAGATTTATTCTTCAACATTTTCTTTATCGCAAATTTGCTCATTAAAAAAGTGGATGTTAAATTTATATCGATTACTTTTTTCCATTCATCTAAGCTCATTCTTATTGCTAGATTATCTTGTGTTATGCCTGCATTATTAATAATACAATCTAAATTACCTCCTAATTCACGAGTTGCATTATCAATAAATTCTTCAATTTTTGTGCTTTGAGAAATATCAAAGCTCATTATATTTATTTTTTCAAATTTTTTTTTAAGCTCGTCTAATTTTTCTATTCTAGTTCCTGAAGCTAATATATTAGCGCCTGCCTCATATAATTTTTTAACAATAGAATTTCCTATTCCACCAGACGCGCCAGTAACAATAATATTTTTATCTTTTAAATCGTTCATATTTTTAAGTTTTCTATGTCTCCTTGATTATTTATTGTATCTATTTTCACTTCTCGATTAATTCTTTTAACTAGCCCAGATAATACTTTACCTGGACCAATCTCTATAAAATGATTTATATCATCTTTTATCATATTAATCACACTTTCTCTCCATCTGACCCTATTTTCTATTTGTTTAATCAATAAATTTTTTAAATCATCTACATTATCAATTTTTTGAGCAGTTACATTTGAGATTAATTTATTATCTGAGTTTTTAAATTCTAATTTATTTATTTCTTCTGTCATAACTTCAGTTGCATTAATCATCAGATCACAATGAAAAGGAGCGCTTACTGGCAATTTAACATTTTTAATAGAATTATTCTTCAAAATTATAATAAGTTTATCTAAATCATCATTTTTTCCACTTAAAACAATTTGTCCATCAGAATTATCATTTGCTATTTGTACTTTAAATTTATCTTTGTTTTCTAAAAGTAATTTTTCAATTATTTCTATTTTTGAGCCTAAAACTGCAACCATTCCCCCAATTCCTTTTGGGACCGAGTTTTGCATTGCTTCTCCTCTTATTCTCAGTATTTTTAAGGTATCAATAAAAGTTAAGTATCCAGCACAAGCTAGAGCAGAATATTCTCCAAGTGAATGTCCAGCAAAATATTTGGCATCATTCAAATTAATATTAAACTCCTGCTTAACAACATTAAATATTGAATAACTAATAAGAAATATTGCTGGCTGAGTATTAACTGTTAAATCAAGCTTATCTTTTGGACCATTTAAAATAAGTTTTGATAAAGAAAAATTAAGGGTGTTATCGGCTTCTTTAAATAAATTTTTTACAAGATCGTACTTGTCATAAAATTCTTTTCCCATTCCAACTATTTGAGAACCTTGACCTGGGAAAATTACTGAAAACATATAAAAAAAACTAAATATTTTCCTTTTTAACTATTGAAATTGAACATTTATAATAGTATATCCTCACATTTTATTAAAGAACATAAATGAATTTATACGAACACACAATTATAGCTAGACAAGATACTTCTCCAAGTGAAATAAAACAATTAATGGAAAAATATTCTAAAATTATTGAAAAAAATGATGGAGAAGTTGTGAAAACTGAAAACTGGGGACTGCTGAACTTATCTTACATTATTAAAAAAAATAAAAAAGGTAGCTATTTACATTTCAAGATCAAAGGTAAAGGTAATGTAATAAATGAATTAGAAAAAAATGAGTCAATTGATAAAAAGTTATTAAGATATTTGACTGTAAAGGTTAAAAAATTTGATTTAGAAAAAAATTATTTTTCTAAAAAAGACGAAAGTGATAAAAAAGAAAATAATCATAATTAATTATGCCAAAAAGACAAAGTGGAAATAAAAAAGGTAAACAGAGCAATTTTGCAAAGCTCAGCATTTTTCAACCAAATAAGTATAAATTTAAAAAAAGTTGTCCGCTTTCAGCTAAAGGAGCTCCTGAAGTAGATTATAAAAATATAAAACTTTTAAAAAAGTATATGTCTGAAAATGGAAAAATTTTGCCTTCAAGAATTACAAATGTCAGCCAAAAAAAACAGAGAGAATTGTCTCTATCAATTAAAAGAGCAAGAAATTTAGCATTAATTTAATTATGAAAGTTATTTTATTAGAAAACTTAAAAAGAATAGGAACTATCGGAGAAATAATAGATGTTAAAAGAGGTTATGCTAGAAATTTTTTAATAGCAAATAAAAAAGCGCTATATGCATCGAAAGAAAATATTTCTGAGGTTGAAAAAATAAAATCTGATTTATCTAAGAAAGATAATGAAAAGAAAAAGCAAGCAATCCAAACATCTGAGAAAATAAATGGATCGGAATACTCAGTAAAAAAACTAAGCACAGAAAATAACGAACTATATGGTTCAGTAAAACCTACAGAAATTTCAAAACTAATAAAAGAAGAAAATAAAATAGATATTAAACCTTCTATGATACAACCTTTATCAGAAATCAAATCCTTGGGTAAATTTAAAGTAAGAATTGCTCTTCACTCTGAAGTTGATGCTGAAATAACAATAAACGTACAATCAGCTGACACTATACAATAATTATACATTTTTTTCCCCAGTCCTAATTTATAATTTTTTTTTAACATTTATTGTTATAAATTTTAAAAAATGGAAAATAATTTAAGTATTGTTAAAGATCAATTTAAAGAACTTCCTAATAATATTGAAGCTGAACAAGCAGTTATAGGATCTATTTTAGTTACAAATGAAATATTTGACGAAATCAGTGTGATCATTTCTAGTATAAACTTTTATGATCCAATGCATCAAAAAATTTACGAAGCAATAGAAAACCTTATTTATAAAGGTTTGTTAGCAAATCCAATTACATTAAAAAATTATTTTGAGAGTGAAAAAGATGATCTTAATGTACCTGAATACTTGGTTAAAGTTACTAAGTTCTCTACTTCAGTAAGACAAGCTATTGAGTATTCAAAAATAATTTATGATATGTTTGTAAGAAGGGAGCTTATAAAGATTTCTGAACAAACAATTGACAGTGCAAAATTAAACGACCTAGATATAAATGGTCAAACTATAATTGAAAATTCTGAAAGATTATTATTTGACTTAGCAGAAAAAGGTTCATTTAGTTCTTCTCTGATAAAATTTGATGAAGCAATGAAGCAGACAATTGATATGGCATCTGCAGCTTATAAGAATGAAGAAGGCATAGTTGGCGTTCCAACCGGGTTAAGAGATTTAGATGATCGATTAGGCGGACTTCATCAATCAGATTTAATTATCATTGCTGGAAGACCTTCAATGGGAAAAACGTCATTAGCAACTAATATCGCTTTTAATGCCGCACAAAAATTACAGGATAATGGAAAAAAATCCACAATAGCTTTTTTTTCTCTAGAAATGTCTTCAGAACAATTATCAACAAGAATTTTAGCTGAACAAGCAAGAATTAGGTCTAATGATATCAGAAGAGGAAAAATTTCAGATGAACAGTTTAATAAATTTTTAGAAACATCCAAAAATATATCAGAACTCCCACTTTATATAGATGAAACACCTGCGATAAGTATTGCTGCGATGAGTAATAGAGCAAGACGGATTAAAAGGCTGTTTGGTTTAGATATGATTATTGTTGATTACATACAGTTAATGAGAGGAACATCTTTTAATAAAGATGGAAGAGTACAAGAAATTTCACAAATTACTCAAGGATTAAAGGCAATTGCTAAAGAGCTTTCAATCCCTGTTGTAGCTTTATCTCAATTATCTAGACAAGTTGAACAAAGGGATGATCATAAACCTCAATTATCTGATTTAAGAGAGTCTGGTTCAATTGAGCAAGATGCAGATGTTGTAATGTTTGTTTATAGAGAAGGATATTATTTACAAAGAAAAGAGCCAAGAGAAGCAACAGTTGAACATGCAGAATGGCAAGCAAAAATGAATGAAGTTGCACATTTAGCGGAGATAATTATTGGTAAACAAAGACATGGTCCAACTGGCAAGGTATCACTTGAATTTGAAGAACAATTTACCAAATTTAAGGATACTCAATTAACCTAAATTAAAATATAAAGAGCATTAATGATTGCTCAGTTATATCAAAATTTAATCCTTAAAAATTCAAAGTCTGTATTTATTATTCTGGTGATAGCTATTTTAAGTTTTGGTTATTATTCTAAAGACTTTAGACTAGACGCATCATCTGAAACTTTATTAATTGAGGGTGATCCTGATTTAGCTTACCTTAATGAAGTTACAGAACGTTATGGTTCTAAGGAATTTTTAGTACTTACCTACACTCCAAAAGAATCAATGATATCTGACAATTCAATTAACAATTTATTAAGTTTAAAATATAAAATTCAAAGTTTGAATTGGGTTCATAATGTGATTACTTTGTTAGATGTTCCATTGTTAAATAGTTCTGATGAACCACTGGATGAAAGATTAAAAAATTTTAAAACTTTAAAAGATGAAAATGTAGATAGAAATAGAGGATTTAAGGAAATTCTAAATAGTCCTGTTTTTAGAAATTTTGTAATTAGTGAGGATGGAAAGACTAGTGGAATTATTGTTAATATTAAAGAAAAAGAGAAATTAGAAAATATTGAAAATATTCCTCAAAAAGAAATTGAAAAATTAAAAGATCAAATAAAAAAACAAAATCATCAAAATATTTTAGAAATAAGAGAGGTGATCAAAACTTTTGAACCGGTAGCCAAGATATATCTTGGGGGAATACCTATGATTGCTGATGATATGATGACTTTTATTAGAAGTGATATAATTGTTTTTGGCTTAGGTGTTTTGCTATTTATAATTGCAACACTTTGGTTTGTTTTTAGAAAACTTATCTGGATAATAGTTCCTATTAGTAGTTGTTTATTTTCAGTCATCATTATGATGGGGCTTCTTGGAATTCTAGGTTGGAAGGTAACTGTAATATCCTCAAATTTTATTGCTTTAATGTTAATTCTAACAATGGCTATGAATATTCATATGAGTACCCGTTTTTTACAGATAAAAAAACAATATCCAAATAAAAATAGCTTTGAAATATTATCTTTAACAACAAGTAAAATGTTTTGGCCCATACTCTATACAGTCTTGACAACAATTTTTGCTTTTTTGTCATTAATTTTTAGTGAAATAAAACCAATCATAGATTTTGGATGGATGATGACTTTTGGTTTAATTACATCATTTATTATAACCTTTACCTTATTGCCTACTTTATTAAACTTTACCCCAACAAAAAATATTTCTATTAAAAAAGAGGAAAGTTCCAAAATTACGAACTTTTTTAGTGTTATTTCTATAAATAATAAGAAGATCATCTTTTTGCTAACTGGTGTAGTTGTTATCTTAAGCATAACAGGCATAAGCCGTTTAGAGGTTGAAAATAGTTTTATCAATTATTTTAGTAAAAAAACTGAAATATATAAAGGCATGAAGCTTATTGACGAAAAGTTAGGAGGAACAACTCCACTAGAAGTAATACTAAAATTTCCTGATCAAGAGAAAAATATTACTAACGAGGACGATGAATTTGAAGACTGGGGAGAGGAAGATGAATCTAACGATGAAAAATATTGGTTTACTAAAGATAAGATTAATAAAATTACATCTGTTCATAATTATTTAGATAGTCTCCCACAAATTGGTAAAGTTTTGTCCTTTTCATCAATTATAGATGTAGCTACACAATTAAATAATGATAAACCACTAGGAACTCTTGAAATGGGTGTTCTTTATTCTAAAATACCTAACAATATTAAAACAGAAATAATAGATCCTTATATTTCTATTAATGATAACGAAGCTAGAATAAACTTAAGAATTATTGATTCTCAAGAAAATTTAAGAAGAAATGATTTATTAAAAAAAATCAATTACGATCTAAAAAATAAAATAGGTTTAGAGGAAACAGAATTTAAATTAGCAGGTGTATTAATTTTATTTAATAATTTATTACAAAGTTTATTTAAATCCCAAATATTGACATTAGGTTTAGTAATGGTTGGTATCTTTTCAATGTTTGTAATTTTGTTTAGAAATATTAAATTGTCACTTATTGGTGTGGTCCCAAATTTTATTGCAGCTTTTTTTATTCTTGGAATAATTGGTTTACTTGGAATACCTTTGGACATGATGACAATTACAATAGCCGCGATAACAATTGGGATAGCTGTTGATAATAGCATTCATTATATATATAGATTTAAAGAAGAATTTTCTAAAATTAAAAATTATAATAAAACATTAATAATTTGTCACTCGACAGTTGGAGTTGCAATATTGAATACTTCCATAACAATTATTTTTGGATTTTCTATTTTAGTCTTATCTAAATTTATACCCACAATTTATTTTGGAATGTTTACAGGGCTTGCAATGTTATTAGCAATGATATCAGTATTAACTTTATTGCCTTGCCTAATCTTGATAACAAAACCTTTCGGTAAATAGGTTTTATGCTAGAAAGTTTACAAGATTTTTATGATAATATCTCGATCATTGACTTAATATATTTATTGATAACAATTTTTTCAGTATTCCAATGTTATAGTAAAGGATTTGTATTAAGTATTTTATCTATAGCTAAATGGTTGCTAGCTTATGTTGTTACGTTAATTTTATTTCCAATTATAAAACCATATTTTGAGGGAATAATTGATAGCGAATATTTATTAGATATAATTCTTGGAATTGGAATTTTTGTAATGGTCATATTCCTTATCCTTTTAATAAACAAAGGTATAAGTAAAGCCGTAAAATATACTGGTATAGGGGGTTTAGATGTTACATTTGGATTCTTTTTTGGCTTCATAAAAGCCTATATAATTTCAATATGTTTATTTTCAGCAACCCATATTGTTTATAATTATGATAAATGGCCAATAAATTTTGATAAATCATACATCTTTCCATATATTGAAAAAGGTAGTAATTATCTAATTAAAGAATTTCCTAATGAAAAAACATATCAAGATTCTAAAGAACAAATTCAAGAACTTTAATCCTAAACTAAAGGAGGAATGTGGCGTTTTTGGAATTAGTAATTCAAAGGATGCATCAGCATTAACAGCTTTAGGTCTTCATGCTCTTCAACATCGAGGCCAAGAAGGTTGTGGAATAGTTTCATTTGACGGTGAAAAATATTACTCAGAGAAACGATTTGGTTTAGTTGGTGATAATTTTAATAAGGAAAAAGTTTTACAAAAACTTAAGGGTAATTATGCAATTGGTCATAATAGATATTCAACAACTGGTGGTACAGCACTAAGAAATGTACAACCATTTTTTGCTGATACTAATTCAGGGGGAATTGGTGTGTCACATAATGGTAATTTAACAAATGCAATTACACTAAGAAATAAAATGGTAAGTGATGGATCAATTTTTTATACTACATCTGATACTGAAACAATTGTAAAATTAATTGCAAAATCAAAAAGAGTAAAAACAATAGACAAAATTATTGATGCAATTTTTCAAATTCAAGGTGGTTACGCTCTTGTTATGATTGCACAAAATACACTTATTGGAGTCAGAGACCCCTATGGAATAAGACCATTAGTAATAGGTAAACTTGAAAATTCCTACGTATTTGCCTCTGAAACATGTGCTTTTGACATAATCGGAGCAAAATTTATAAGAGAAGTTGAAAATGGAGAAATCGTGTATGTTGAAAATAATGAACTTAAAAGTGTTAAACCTTTTCCACCAAGAAAAGTAAGGCCATGCGTGTTCGAATATATTTATTTTTCAAGACCAGATAGTATTATTAATGGTAAAACTGCTTATGAATATAGAAAAAACTTTGGTGCTCAACTTGCAAAAGAAGATAATTTAGATGCAGACTTAGTTGTTCCAGTCCCTGACTCTGGTACAGCTGCAGCCTTAGGTTATGCAGAACAGAAAGGAGTGAATTTTGAATTAGGTTTAATTAGAAATCATTATGTAGGAAGAACTTTTATAGAACCCTCTCAAAAGATTAGAAGTTTAGGAGTTAAACTAAAGTTAAACGCTAATATATCAGTTATAAAAAATAAGAAAATAATTCTAGTTGACGATTCTTTAGTTAGAGGTACTACCTCATCTAAAATAGTAAAAATGCTTTACGATTCAGGGGCTAAAGAAGTTCATGTGCGTATAGCGTGTCCAGAAATAAAATATCCCGACTTTTACGGTGTTGATACCCCGACAAAAAAAGAATTATTAGCAGCAAATAAGTCAACAGACGAAATATGTGATTTGATAAAAGCAAAATCCTTAAAATTTCTAAGTCTAGACGGACTATATAAAAGTATGGGATTTGAAAAGAGAAATGACAATTATCCACAATTAACCGATCATTATTTTACTGGCGACTACCCTATTAAAATTATTGACGAATTAGGTGAAGATAAAATTACTCAATTATCTTTACTTAGCACTGCATCAAATAATTAAAATGAAAAAAGTAAGTTTCACAGAAATGAAAAATGGAACAAAAGAAGATTATCTGATTTTAGATAAACATGAAAAAGATTTTGCGAGTAAAACTGCTGATAGAATTATCAAATATATGTATGGATTGACCGAAACATTAGAGGGTTACCAAGTCTCAAGATTAGAACATTCTCTCCAAAGTGCAACTAGAGCATATAACAACAAAGAAAATGAAGAAATGATTGTGGCGACACTATTGCATGATATTGGAGATGACCTTGCTCCTATGAATCATTCTGAATATGCAGCTGCAATACTCAAACCATATGTTAGTGAGAGAACTCATTGGATAATTGAAAAACATGGCGAATTTCAGACATATTACTATGCTCACCATTTAGGTGGGGATAAGAACAAAAGAGAGAAGTATAAAGATCATGAGTATTATCAAGATACTATTGATTTTTGTGAAAAATATGATCAAAATTCATTTGATCCTAACTACGAGTCTTTACCACTCAAATTTTTTGAACCTATGGTTAAAAAAATTTTTTCTAGAAAACCTTATTCTTTTTTATAGAATTGTAATAAACTTACTATATGACAACTGTAAATACAAAAGAACATATAATTAAGTATTTTAAATCTGGAATAAAAAGCTCATCAAATTTTAAAATCGGAATTGAACATGAAAAATTTCTTTTTGATTTAAAGAATAATAAAAGAATTGATTACAATAAAATTAAATTGATGTTTGATGCTTTAATAGAGTTTGGGTGGAAGCCTATTTTAGAGAACAGCAATATAATCGGACTAAATAAAGATGGAAAAAATATTACACTTGAACCTGGAAATCAAATTGAACTATCTGGTGATAAATTAAACAATATTCATGAGGCATGTGCTGAGTCTCATGACTATTTATTTGAACTTCAGCAAGTTACAAAAAAATTAAATATTAAGATAGTTAGTGCTGGATTTGATCCAATTTCAAAACTAAATGAAATTCCAAATAATCCTAAAAAAAGATATGAGGTAATGACAAAAGATATGCCTCTTGGTGGTGAATTAAGCTTAGACATGATGTACCGAACATGTGGTACACAATTAAATATTGATTATAAATCTGAAGAGGATTTTATTAAAAAATTTAAAGTTGCAAATTCAATAGTTCCTATTTCTATTGCTTTATTTGCAAATTCTTCAATAATTGAAAAAAAAAATAGTGGTTATTTATCATATCGTTCTAAAGTTTGGCAAAATACTTCTAGAGGCGGCCTGCCTTTATTGTTTTTTGATAATTTAAATTTTGAAAAATATGCAGATTTTATAATTAATTTTCCTATTTTATTTTTAGAAAATAATAAAAAGTATATTTCAGGTAAAAAATATATATTTAAAGATTTTATGGAAGGCAAAATTGATGAGATAGGAAATCGATTACCGTCTGAAAATGATTTAGCTACTCATCTAAGCACAATTTTCACCGAAAATAGATTAAAAAAATATATAGAGCTTAGATCGATGGATACTTGTGGGTGGGATTGCTTATGTTCTGGTCCTGCATTCAATGTTGGAATGTTATATGGAAATTTAGATGAAGTTTATGAATTAATATCTAAATGGGATAAAGATAAAATAATCAATGCTTATTTAGAGGCACCTAAAAAAGGTTTTAATACTCAATTAATGGGTAAAGATTTACTTCATTGGAGCTCTCTATTATTAGAATTGTCTAAAAAGGGCCTCATAGAACGTGACGTGCTGAACAAAAGTTCAAAAAATGAAAGTATTTTTTTAAGTCATCTTCAAACAATAGTAAAAGATAAAATAACTAATGCCGATCATATGATTAATAAATTTTTTGAAAATGAAGATTTTCAAGCACTATATGACAAATAAAATCGTTGCAATTCAAGGTGATCATCCATCAAAATTGAATATAAATAGTGATACTAGTGTATTTTTAGCAAACGAGGTTCAGTTAAAAAGATATAAAATATTTTATTATGAGCCTAAAAATTTATCTATTTTAAATTCTAATGTTATAGCTAAAGGCTTTTTTATTGAATTTAATTATGATAAAAAAAAATTTTTTAAAATATTAAAACAACAAAAACTTAATCTTCAAAATTGTAAATATATTTTAATAAGACAAGATCCTCCATTTAATTCAGAATATATTTCAACTACTTATATTTTAGACACTATCAAAGATAAAGTTAAAATAATTAATGACCCAACTTCTATAAGAAATATTTCTGAAAAACTTTATTCAGTCAAATATCAAAAATATATGCCTAGTACGATTTTTTCTCAAGATATAAGTGAGATAAGAAATTTTTTTAAAATTCACAAAAAGATTATCCTAAAACCTATTCATGGATATGGAGGTAATGATATTCATTTGTTAAATAAATTTAATATAGAATTTATTAAAAAATTTATCAAAAAACACGATCACATAATGTGTCAAAAATTTTTACCTAAAATTAGCAAAGGTGATAAAAGAATATTATTAATCAATGGAAAAATTTGTGGTGCAATTTCTCGAGTTCCAAAAAAAGGATCTTTTTTAAGTAATATGAGTAAAGGTGCAAAACCTGTTAATACCAGATTGTCTAAAACTGAAAAAAAAATATCTGGTATTATTGCTAAAGATTTAAAAAAAGAAAAAATTTTTTTTGCTGGAATAGATTTTATTGACCAAAAACTTAATGGAGACATTAATGTTACTTCCCCAACTGGATTAAAAACTTTGTATGATTTATCCGGAACAAATCTTGCTAAATTATTTTGGGAAGAACTAAAAGCTTGAAAAATTTATCTTCCCAACACAAAGGGTCTTTATTAGCATTTATAGCTGTTATGCTAATCACTCCTGACTCTATTTTTATAAGACTTTCTAATATTGAGACATGGGGTATGCTTTTTTATAGAGGTGCAATACCTTTCGTAGTTGTTTTAATTGGTCTTATATTTTTTTATAAAACAAATTTATTTAAAGCATTAGTCGGTATTGGTTACCCTGGAATATTTTATGTTTTAAGTTTTTCAATTTGCAATATTACCTTTATTATATCTATTCAAAATACAAATGTTGCAAATACTTTAGTAATGATTGCTATGGCTCCAATGATATCCGCAATATTAGGCAGTATATTTTTAAAAGAAATACCAGACAGTAAAACTTGGATTGCAATTGTGATTACTCTAATTGCAGTAACTTATATTTTCTACGATTCTATAGAAATGGGTAATTTTTATGGTGATTTATTTGGATTAATTACAGCGTTTGGGTTAGCATGTAATGCTGTTATAGCTAGATTTGCTAAAGATAGAGATTTAGTGCCATCAGCAGTAATTGGTAAGTTATGTGTTGCAATTTTTGCTTTTTTCTTTGTTGATACTTTTGCTCTTATTGGAGATGATAAAATAATTATTCCTCTAATGTGTATAATGTGTGTTGCAATACCATTCGTCTTAGTAACTATCGCTCCAAGATTTATACCTGCTGAAGAAGTAAATTTATTTTTTTTACTAGAAACTATTGTAGGACCATTTTGGGTTTGGCTAATAATTAATGAACAGCCTAGTATTGAAACAATTCAAGGTGGAACCATTATTATTCTCACTATAGCAATTCATTCATTTCTTAAGCTCAAACAATCTTAATACTTGTCACAATAAAGACTTGATTCATTAATAGATCACTCTAAATAGAGCTGAATTTATGAACAAAATATTAAAAAACTCCTGGGCACTTTTTTTAGGCATGGGCTTAATTATGCTTGCACATGGTTATCAGGGTTCATTATTAGGAGTAAGAGCTGTAAAAGAAGATTTTAGCTTGACAGCAACGGGTTTTATGTTGTCCGGTTATTATGTTGGGTATTTCATAGGTGCGAGAACAATAACAACTTTTGTTTCAAGAGTAGGTCATATAAGAGTGTTTGCAGCTTTTGCATCAATAGCATCAATTGTAGTGCTTATGCACTCTATTTTTGTAAATCCATTTACATGGTTCATATTAAGAGTAGTTACTGGTGTAAGTATGGTTTCAATATATACAATTGCTGAAAGCTGGTTAAATGACAGATCGTCAAATAAAAACAGAGGAAGTGTATTATCAATTTATATGATTGTCCTTTATGGATCTATGGCAATTGGAATGTTCTTTTTAAATTTTAGTTCACCAATAAACTTTCAACCATTTATTTTAATTTCTTTATTTATGTCTTTAGCATTAATACCAATTTTATTAACAAAGAAAAAGGCTCCAACATTCAAAAAAATTACAGGTATGAGTTTAAGTGAACTTTACAAAGTATCACCTTTGGGGATGGTTGGGTCTCTTTTTTATGGAACAGCACAATCAGCACTATTCTCTTTATTAGCGGTATATGCAGCTTCAATGAATTTTACAATTCTAGAAATATCGATTGTAACTTTTTTAGTTGCAATTTCAGGAGCTCTATCACAATGGCCAATAGGAAAATTTTCGGATACTTTTGATAGAAGAAGAGTGATCATTTATACAACTTTTGCTGCTGCTTTTTTTGCATTGTGTGCAATTTTTGCAAGTGGAAGTATGTTTTACGATGGTATGCTTGGCTCAAGTAAAAAATGGTTTTATATTTTCATTGTATTGTTTGCATTTGCAAGTTTACCAATGTTTGCTATTATTTTCGCTCATACTAATGATTATATTCCAAAAGAAAAATTTGTTGCAGCTGGTGCTGGATTACAATTTGCTTTTGGGTTAGGCGCTATCAGTGGACCGTTTTTATGTTCGATGTTAATGAATGTAATTGGTCCCAATGGATATTTTATTTTTTTAATTTTCTTTCATGGAATTATTGGAATTTTTGGAGTTTATAGAATGAGAGTAAGAGAAACACAGGATAATCCTGATTCACAGTTTACTCCTTTGCCACAAACAATAACGCCAATTGGTATGGAACTTAATCCTAGCACAGAACCAATAGAAGAACCTTTGAAAACAGAGGAAGTTTGTGATGAAAATAGAATAATATAGGTAATCAAATCTCCTATATTAATAGTTCCAGAGCTCAAAATACGACATCGTAAGCCACTAGCTTTAATTAATTTGCATCTAATACTGCATGTAGAAATTGCTTCGTACGTTCGTTTTGAGGATCATCGAATATCTTTTCTGGTGGACCTTGTTCAAATATTTTTCCCTCATTAAAAAAACAAACTCTATCAGATATTTCTTTGGCAAAGCCCATTTGATGAGTAACCATGATCATTGTTAAACTATGTTCTTTATTAAGTGATCTAATTACATTTAAAACTTCACCCACAACTTCAGGATCTAATGCTGAGGTAATCTCATCTAACAACATTACTTTTGGTCTCATTGCTAAAGCACGAGCAATAGCAACTCTTTGTTGTTGTCCACCAGATAGTCTACTTGGATGTTCATCTTTTTTATCTGTTAAACCTACTAACTCTAGAAGCTCTAATGCTCTTTGCTCAGCTTCATCTTTCTTCATACCTAATACCTCTATTGGTGCTTCAATGCAGTTTTGTAAAGCTGTCATATGAGGAAATAAATTAAACTGTTGAAACACCATTCCAATTTTAGATCGTCTTTCTCTTAAATAGTTTTCGCTAGCTTCAACAATTTTTCCTTTTTCCTCCATATGAGTTAAAGGTTCACCATCTAAATGAATGATTCCTGAATTGATTTTTTCTAATGTCATTAAAACTCTAAGCACTGTAGTTTTACCAGAACCAGATGGTCCTATGATTGATACCATTTCATTTTTTTTGATTTCTAAATTTAATTTATCTAAAACAACTAAGTCTCCATATTGTTTTGATACATCTGAAAAATTTACAATAATTTCATCTGATTGTTTCTTTTCCATAGATTAAACTTTCTCTTTTTTTATTTTACCTTGAGCTAAATTAACATCTTTTTCAATTTTTCTAATCCACATAGCAGCAGGAATTGACAAAGTTAAAAATATTAAACCTACCATAGTGTATGGCTCTAGATATCTATAATGATAACCTCCTACCGCGGTTGCTGCATGAAATAATTCTGCAACACCAATTGTGGATAATAAAGGTGTATCTTTAAAAATTCCCACTAAATAGTTTCCCATCCCTGGTATAGCGATAGGAAATGCCTGAGGCAAAACTATTCTACGATATGTATAAATTGTAGAAAAATTAAGCGCTCTACAAGCTTCCCATTGTGTTTTTGGAACACCCTCTAGAGCTCCTCTATAAACCTCAGATAAATAAGTACCAAAATGCAGTCCTATTGTTATCATTCCACAAACCCAAGCTGATAAAGTAATACCAAATTGTGGTAAGACAAAATAAACAAAAAATAGTTGAATTAACAAAGGAGTTGATCGAATAAATTCAACAATCTCCCTATTAATCATATTTATTATCTTAAATGGAGTTCTTTGACCTATTAAAAATATAAGGCCAACTACCATTGCGATGGCATAACCAATTCCTGCTGCCATAATAGTATTTAATGTAGCCCAAAGCATTTTTGGAAGTATTTCAAAAGTGAAATCCCATCTCCATTCAGCATTCATACTAAATTTTATCCTTTCCAACTTTTCTTGCTGCCAATACTTCTAACCAACGTAGAAATGGGACAAGAAAAAATCTTGATATGATATAATAAATTAAAAGTGCAGTTCCAAAACATTGAGCAGAAAGCCATGTAATAGAATTAATTTGTTTTGCCTCAAAAGTTAAATCAACAACAGTAACCAATGCAACTAATGCTGTAGCTTTTAAGAGTTCTACAGTTAAGTTTGCTGCTGGTGGAAGAATTATTGGAAAAATTTGTGGTATTATTATTTTTCTCATTCGTTTCGCTGGGGTAAAATTTAAAGCAAAAGCTCCTTCCCATTGACCTTTGGGAACTGCTAAAATACCTCCTCTTACAATCTCAGCACCATAAGCACCAAAATTCATACCTATCGCAACAACTCCAGCAGTGAAAGCCTCGAGACTTACGCCGAAAAAAGGCAAAACATAATAAAACCAAAATAATTGAACTAATAATGATGTGCCTCTAAAAAATTCTATATATCCAGTTGCTATTCCTTGAATTATTGGATTTTTTGAAATTCTCATTAATCCAAAAATTATTGAAATGATCACATATAATAATGTTGCACAAATAAGTACTTTTATTGTCATAACAGTCCCAAGCAACATTGTAGGACCATGTTCTGATAAAAAAGCAAAATAACTCACTAAAACCTTTTCTATTAAAAAAAAATCAGGCGACAACTTTTAGTCGCCTGATTGAATTATAAATTAATATTTTATTTAGTAGAACAAGCCCACTCAGTCGTCATATCAGAAGGAGGAAGTTGAGCTCTATCATAACCATACTCACCTGCTCTTTCTAACATTTTCTCTGGGTTAGCTAATACTTTTGCTAAAGCAGCATTAAAGTTATCTCTAAACTCTGTATCAGTTTTTCTAAAACCAATACCCACTACGTTAACAGTTTCTTTAGGCATTAATTTTGGGTCTGTTACCTCAAATGCACCATTAGTTTTTTCTTCATGCTCTTTTGCACCAAAGAAAGTTTGAACGGCAACATCAGCTCTACCTGCTTTCATAGCAGCTAAAATTCCAACTTCACCTTCTACTAGTAACATTTGACTGTCCGGAACACCAAATTTCTTAGCAGCTTCTACTGTGTTGAACCCTGCACCAGTAACGAGTTTTGCTCCAGTTCTTATAACATCTGCATAATTATTAATCCCTTTTGGATTACCCTTTGGAACTAACATTGCATCTCCAAAAACACCTATTGGGTCTGAAAAATTAATATTCTCGCATCTACTTTTTAAAATATACATTCCACCAGTAATCATATCAGATCTATCAGCATTAATTCCGGGAATTAATCCAGACCATTCAAATACTTTTGTTTCATGCTCTGTAATACCCATTTCTTCAAGAACTGTTAAAGCAATCATGTTAACAAATCCTAAAGCTTCACCATTATCACCAGCATATGCCCAAGGTACAGCTGTACCAAAGCCAAGTCTTAACTTGTGACCATCTTTAAGTCTATCAGTTAATGTTGCTGCACTAACAGATGAAATACTAAAAAGAATAACCAAAAATACTGAAATTGATTTCACTAATTTTCTCATTATTTCTCCTAATCGTTTAATAATTTAAAATAAGTTAACAAGATTTGTAAATTGATGCAAATAAACTTAAAATTAAGATCAACTTCTAATTGAATTTTTGATTAAAGATTTATTGTATTTCCAATATTTATTTCACCATTATCTAAAGCAGTTAAATAAATTCCCATTTCAAAATGATTATAAGTTTTTTTTAATGATTGAAGTAAGTTAAATGAATTGTCATCTGTTTGTGGTTTCAAATTAATTGCAACACATCTTGGAATATTTTTTTCTACTTTAAAAGAAACTTCATTAATCTTAATTACTTTGCCAATCCATTCCCTTTCTTTCCAAGGCTCTATACCGTCAATACAAATATTTCCTCTAAATATTGATGTTTCAAATTTCCTATCAATTTTTTTTTGAAAATCATTTATACTTTGAATGTTTAAAAGTGAGACCGAATTAACAAAGTCAACATTCTTAGAAATAGAGGTATCAAAAAAAGGAAATTCATTATTTTTCATTAAAATTATTGGCTGTTTTAAAGAATCCTCTAATTCTAAAACTTTATTTGAAAGTGCCTCGCGCTCTTCTAACTGATTAATATCAATTGTTAAAATTTCTTTATCTTTGAGTGTAAATGTTAATTTTTCATCTTTATAAATAAAGTTATATTTATTTAAAGCAGGTGAGTTTTTTAATGTTAAAACTTTATTCCATTTACCTTTTCTCTCTTCTGGATTTTTTTCAAATAATCTCGCTTGCTTCTTCTCCAGGTCTTTTGCAAACGCAAAAACTCTGTCATTAATAATTCCAATATTTTTTTTAATTTGACACTTTTCAACTGATTGAAAGGAGACAGATTTAACCGGACAGTAATTTATTGAAGAAATTGTTACGCTCATATAAAGTTACAAAATAATATGTCTTATCTTTCTTCAAATCAACTTAAACAATATGAAGATAAAGGATTTGTTTCACCTATTGATATTTTTTCAAAAGATAAGGCAAAAGAAATAAGAAATGAAATTGAATTCATTGAAAAAGAGATGCCTAGTGAATTAGAAAAATCAGGAAGATATAATGCTCATTTAATTTCTCCCTTATTAGACGAAGTAACACATAATTCTGATATGTTAGATGCAGTTCAAAGTTTAATTGGTGAAGATATTCTTGTTTGTGGAACAACCTTATTTATAAAAAATCCCAATGAAAAAGGCTTTGTGAGCTATCATCAAGATGCAAAATATATTGGGTTAGAACCTCATAATTGGGTTACTGCTTGGGTAGCGATAACAGACTCTAATGAACATAATGGATGTATGAGAATGTGGTCAGGTTCTCATAAAGATAATCTTAAGGATCATGATCAAAATTTCAATGAAGGGAATCTTTTAACTAGAGGACAAACAGTTAATAATGTACCAAAAGAGGAAACGACACCTTTAATTTTAAAAGCTGGTCAAATGTCATTACATCATCCAACTGTAATACATGGATCTGACTTAAATCATAGTAATGATAGAAGAATTGGTTTCGTTATTCAAAGCTATATCGGAACTAATGTTAAACAAGTATTGGGTAAAAATGGTGTTCAATTAGCTAGAGGCAAAGATAATTTTAACTTTCATGAAAAAATTGGAAGACCAAAATCTTTACTAGATAAAAATGATCTTAAGATTAAAAAAAGAGAAAATGATAACCTTCAAGAGATTTTTTATAAAGGTTCTCCAAAAAAAGGGGGTTATTAGTTATTTTGAATAAAGAAAACGCAAGTAAACTTTGGAAAATGATACAGGAAGCTGGCGATTATTTAAAAAATCAATTACCAGAACATCCAAATCATCCAAAAGGTCGTAATCCTTATGCTCATGTTGCCTTAGCTGTTAAAGAAGAATTTAATGTTACTTATAAAGAAATTTCTGATGAAAAATTTGATGAAGTTGTAAAATATATAGAATTTTTAAAACAAAACCCTAGCTAACTTAAGACTGAATATAATTTAAAAAGTTTTCAACATCAGATGGGTCGGTATTCCATGCTGTAACCAGTCTTACTGCATTACCATCCCATTCATCATCGTTAATTGTGTAACCAGCAGAATTTAATTGATCAATCACTTGTTTTGGCATCTTAACAAATATTTCATTAGCATCAGTAGGATAAGCAAGTTTAATATCTTTATGCTTATCTAAACCTTCACTTAATTTTTTACCCATAGCATTTGCATGTTTAGCGTTTTTTAACCAAACTTCATTTGAAAGGTATGCTTCTAACTGTGCTGACACAAAACTCATTTTTGATAATAAATGTCCCGCTCGTTTCATTAAAAAGGGTAAGTTACCAACTAATTCTGGTTTAAAAAAAATTATAGCTTCTGCTGCTAAGCATCCATTTTTTGTTGCTCCAAACGAAAGTGCATCAATACCTGATTTCCAAGTCATTTCCGCAGGACTACAATTTAATGAAACTAAAGCATTGGCAAATCTAGCCCCGTCCATATGCATATTAAGTTTATGATTATGCGCTATCTCTGAGATTTTTTTTATTTCATCTAATTTGTAAGCTTCTCCTGTCTCACAAAGTTGAGTAATGCTTACAGATGAAGGTTGAGTATGATGGACAATTCCTTTCCCGTGGATAGATTTATTTAGCTCTTCAGCTGTAATTTTACCATCATCTCCTTTAAGAGTTACTAATTTAGCACCTCCAGTATAAAATTCAGGTGCCCCGCACTCATCTACATTAATATGGGAAAGTTTATGGCAATAAATATTTCCAAAAGATGGTGTCATTGTTGATAAAGCTAGTGCATTTGCTGCTGTCCCAGAAGAAGTTGGAAAAACAATAACTTCCTTTTCAAATATTTCTGAAAATTTATCTTGTAAACTTTTTGAAATTTCATCATTACCATAAGGAGTTCTGTCACCATCATTCGCTTTTAGAATCGCGTCTAAAACTTCAGGACAAGCACCAGTTACATTGTCTGATGCAAATTTTATTCTATCTCTTTTTGTTTTAATATGAGCCATATTTATTGTTTTGGAAAATAATCTTTTAGACCACCTTCCCTATAAACATCAGCAGTACAGCAATGTAGTCCGCCACCAAACGCATAAGCATCTCTTAAATCAACTGGCAGAACTTCCATTCCTAGTTTATCTAACTGTTCAGCTTGATAAACTTCACTTTTTTCAACACAAACTGTTTTTGGATCTAATACCAAAACATTCATCGATAACCAAGTTGAAGAATAACATAAAGGTGGTGGTTCATTGTGTGCAGGCTGCGCAGAGTCGATTATTTCCCAACCATTATCTTCAAATAGTTTTCTTTGCTCTTTTGGTAATCTTCTTTGTGGATTATTTATAATCAATCCTTCTTTAATAGGAGTAAATGTTGCATCAATATGAATTGGATAAGGGTCTCCAGGAAAATTAACTGCATGAACTCTATGGTCTTTATAGTGTCTTTTTAACCAATCAATTCCCTTTAAATTAGTAGTAAATCCATGTTGAACAACTAAATCTTTACCAAATCTTAAAACATCAGCTGCATCAAATAAAGGTTCTTCCTCTGTAGTTACAAAAAATTTATCTTCAGTCCATTGCAATCTTTTTTGAATTCCAATTTTATCAGATAAGTAATCTTTTCGATAATCTGCATCAGTTAATCTTGGCTTTGGCGCTGATTCATGCCTCATATTTGGGTCTGAATTATAATATTCTTTTAATAAGGGCCTATAACATAAATATTCAAACCATCTACATCTATAACTCATAGTGGCCTCTAAAATTTCATTTCCTACAGTAAGCAAAACGTCTCTTGGTGGCATACAGCCAAACATAGTTTCTGATTCCCAATCAGGTGTTGATGTTTTTTGATTAAAATCTATTGGTGTAGGTCTATCTACTTTAACACCTCTCTTAATAAGCATATTTGAAAAATCATCTAACAATTGATTTGCTTTATCAACAGTATCTTTTGTTCGAGGACCAAATTTTCCTCTCATATCAGAATCTTCTGGAACTTTTGCATCTAGTGCTGGTTCTGGTGCTGGAATACATGTGCCATCAGCCTTACCAACAATTACATGCTTTAAAGGGTCCCATTCATTCCAACTATTAACAATTGTTTTGTTAGTCATGATATTTAATTTTTTATTATATTGTTTTCAGGTCCGAAAGGAAATTTTGTAATATTCTCTGCTCCTTCTTTACCAATTACTAAAATATCATGTTCTCTATATCCGCCTGCCCCAGGTTTTCCCTCTGGGATCATAATCATTGGTTCCATAGAAATAACCATATTTTCCTCTAAAACTGTATCAATATCCTCTCTAAGTTCTAATCCAGCCTCTCTTCCATAAAAATGAGAGAGTACACCAAAAGAATGTCCGTAACCAAAAGTACGATAATGGAGATATCCTAAATCTGCAAAGAGTTCATTTAATTCATGACAAATATCAGAACATTTTACCCCTGGTTTAATTAGTTCAAGTCCTCTTTTATGAACTTTAACATTAGCTTCCCAAGCTTTTAAAGATTCATCATCTACATGATCCAAAAATAAAGTTCTTTCAAGAGCAGTATAATAACCTGAAATCATTGGAAACGTATTTAAAGAAAGAATATCTCCATTAGTTAATTTTCTATTTGTTTTGGGATTATGAGCACCATCAGTATTTATTCCTGACTGAAACCAAACCCAAGTGTCCATATATTCCGCATCAGGATATGTTTTTACAATTTCTCTCTCCATTCGATCACGTCCAGCTATAGCAATTTCAATTTCTGTATTGCCTTCCTTAATATTTTTAACAATTTCTTCTCCTCCTAAATCAGCAATTCTTGCTCCATTTTTAATAATTTCAATTTCTTCATTTGATTTAATCATTCTCAGTTGCATCAAATCTTTTGAAACATCACTAAAAACTGAGAATGCAAATAAAGACCCAATCTTATCTCTCATATCTAGTGTGATGTGATCGTTTTCTAATCCAATATTTTTTGGAGGATCGTCTCTTCCAATTATTGAAACAATAGCTTTTAAGAAATTGTCTCTTTTCCAATCAGTATATATGACATTTTCACAATGTGATCTTCTCCAAGGCTGGCTAGCATCTATATTTGCAGAAATAGTTGATATTTTTTTTTTAGTTACAACACATCCATAGGGTCTTCCAAATGAACAATAAATAAAACCAGTATAATAAGCAATATTATGCATTGAAGTCAAAATAACCATATCAAGGTTATTTTTTTCCATAGTGTTTCTTAAATTATTTACTCTTCTTTCGTATTCAGAATTAGTAAATGGAAGTTTAACTTTCTCTCCGTTTTTTAAACTGAAAAAATCTGGCCGTTCCATAATTTAATTGAGTGCTATATGTCTTTTATTCCAACGCATTATTAGACTGTAATAAAATAATGAAATAAAAAGAAAAAAACCACCTATGATAGTGTTTGTGGATGGTATTTCATTAATACCTAAAATAGGAACCCATACCCAAAAAATTCCACCAATTACTTCCGTTAAAGACAACAAAGTTAATTCTGCTGCAGGAATTGCTTTTGATCCAATTGAATAAAGTATTAATCCTAAACAAACTAACGTTCCATGTAGTGAAAACATTGCACCATTATAACTTGATGACAAAAAGGTTAAACCATTAGATAAAATTACAATTGCTGAAAAAGCAAAACAAAAAAATCCTGCAAATGCAACTGTCGTAAATTTTGGTGTTTCTTTTCTCCATCTAAGAGTAACTGAAAATACGGAAAAACCAATTGACGATGTAATACCAAAAACAAATCCAATTATAGTATTTTGTTCTCCACTACCAATTGCCATAATTAAAATACCAAACGCAGCAATAAATATTGAAATCCAAACACTTAAAGATATTTTTTCTTTTAAAAATAAAAAAGCTAATAAAGCTGTAAAAAAAGGCATTGCCGCAAGACAAAGTAGAGTAATTGCAGCACTGGTATTAGTTATAGAGTAAATAAATGTGATCATCGCAATTCCAAGTCCAGAACCACCAATTATTCCTGATAAACCTATCTTTTTATAATTTTTGTAAAAATTAATTCCCTCTTCAAAATATAAATATAAATTTAAGATAATAAAAATTGTGAGACCTCTTCCAAAAATATATTGCCATGGAACCAGATGCGGGTCTTCCATGTGTCTCACTACAAGTGGACCAAAAGACCATAAAATACCAGCAATCAATACTATCGGGATAGCCTTTTTTGGATTTTTAAGTTCAAACATAAACAGATGTTTAATTGTAATTACATTTAACTACAACAAAAATGACATTTTCTAAATCAAAGTTTGATTTGAATAATTAGGAAGATAACAATCTATTATTTCACCTTTTCTAAATCGAGATTTTCCAGAAGGTAATAGTGCCCAAATATTTGATTTTACAAAAGATTTAATTCTAAATGACTCTTGACCCTTTAATATTTCAACTTCTAATTTTCCATTTTTAGTTGTGTAAATTTTACTTTTAGCAAACCTTGTAAAATTTCTTTTTTTTGTAAATTCATTTTTTAAAACTGCTTTAAATGATTTTTCATTTTTTAGACCTAATATGTTAGAAATATAAGGGTAGACAAAAAATCTAAAACAAGCAGCTGAAGACATTGGATTACCAGGAAGTCCAAAAATAGCTTTTTGTTTATTTTTAAATTTTGCAAATAAAATTGGTTTTCCAGGCCTTATTTGCACGCTTTTGAAATAGTTAGATAATTTAAATTTTTTAATTACATTTGGAACATAGTCAAACTTTCCAGCTGAAACTGCACCTGAGGTAACGATGATATCTGTATTAGAATTCAACATTTTTTTTATCTTAGATTGAAATACTTTTTCATGATTATCTCTTAAAATTCCACCATTTTTAAAATTAAATAAAAGATTTTCTTTTAAAGCATTTATATAATGACTATTTGAATTTCTTACTTTCCAATCTTCTACATTATCACTATTTGAAATTTCATTGCCTGTTGAAAAAAACAAAACATTAATCTTTTTTTTAATTTTTATATCTCTTATACCAAGTGTTTTTAACGCTAAAATATGACTTGGTTGAATGATAGTATTTTTTTTAATAATAAGCTCATTTTTTTTATAATCTGATCCTTTAAATCTAACATGATTATATTTACTTATTTTTTTATCAACTAAAATAAATTTTCTTTTAGCTGAACTTGGATAATATTTAATTTGCTCTATTGGAATTATTGTATCAAACCCTTTTGGAATAATTCCTCCTGTCATTATTTCTACTGTTTGGAATTTCTTAATTTTATTTTTAAAAGGTTTGGTACCTGCAGCAACTGTTCCAATTATCTTAAATTGTTTTGGATAATTTTTTTTAATCGATTTAGTGTCTTTTGAATTTATTGCAAATCCATCAAAAGCTGCATTATCTCCTGAAGGATAATTAAATTTAGAATAAATATTGGCTGATGTAACTCTATTTAAAGAATTAATACTCAAGATAGATTCATTTTTAATTTTAATAATGCCCTTTTTTAAAATTTTTTTAGAATTTTGATAACTAATCATTCTTTAATTTTTCTTTAGCTTTTTCTAAATCTTGTTTAGTGTTTATATTAAAAAAAGGATCAATATTTTTAAAGTCCATATCTATTACTTTTACTCCAACACTATTTGCCCAAAGTTCTACTTTTCTATCTCCTTTATTCAAATCTTCTTCTAATTTATCTAATAAATCAATAGACCATAATCCAAAAATATTATGTCTTGTCATATTAGATTTTATAAAAAAAAGTTTACTTTTTTCAATTTCAATTTCTTTATAAAATTTTTGTAAAATTTCCTTTTTAAAAAAAGGAGTATCTGCTGGAAAAGTAGAAACCCATTTATAGTTTTTATTGTTTTCTTTAACCCATTTCATAGCACTTAATACTCCACCTAACGGACCCAGTCCTTTTTTAAAATCTTCAATTCTTGAAATTTTTTCTGAGTTTTTAAAATCTATTTTATTATTTGAAACAACCAAAATTTCTCTAAATTCAGATGATATCTCAGATAATATATAATCTATAAGCAATTTACCCTCTAACATAACTTGAGATTTATCCTCTCCAAATCTTTGGGACTTTCCGCCTGCTAGCACAGCACCTAAAATATTGTTATGATCCATAAATCAAAATATAAAACATTAAGAATTGAATAAAAGAAATATATGGATCTAAGAATTTTAGAAATAGCTTCTCATACAGAGAATAATAAAATTTTGAAGAACTACACGCATAAATCAAAACATAAGAACCCTTTATGTGGAGATGAAATGGAAATAAGCTTAGTTGTGGATAATGATGTTGTTAAAGACATGGGTTATCAATGTAAATCATGTGTTTATTGTCAAGCATCTGTCAGCTTATTATCAAGAAAAATAAAGGAAAAAAAAATTGATGAGATTAAAACTTTTGCTTTAAATGGAGAAAAATTATTCGAAAACGTCAAAACAACTCTAGAAAAAAATTGGAAAGATTTTAAAGAAATTTTAAATCAAAAAAACTTAGCAAGAAAAGATTGTTTGTTATTACCTTTAAGAGCAGTATTAAAAGCATTAAAAATTTAGATGATAAAGATTACTAAACCTCTATTACAAAAAGCTTTGATTGCAGGTTTTTTCTCTACCATCACAATTGGAGTATTAACTATTCTTACTTACAAAAGTACTCTTGGTTATTTTATTGCAGGTTCATTTGGTTCATCTATGGTATTATTATTTGGCTTTCCTGAGAGTCCTTTTGCTCAACCAAAAAATGTTTTCTTTGGACATTTGTGCACCGCTCTTGTTGGTGTAATTTTTGTTAATTTTGTTCCTCTACCAATTTATATGAATATAGCCTTGGGTGTTGGTGCAGGTGTATTCTTTATGATTTTATTAAATATTGTTCATCCTCCTGCAGGAGGAAACCCCATCATGGTGATTATAGGTAGTGCATCCTATGAATACTTAATTAACCCTATTATATTTGGTTGTATAATTATTCTACTTTTAGCAATTTTAATTAATAAATTTTTACTTCAAAAAGATTATCCTTTAAAATAAATTAATGAATTCTAAATATAAAGTTTTAAAATTTATTTCTAATAAATTTGATGCTTTGGAAGACTTAATATCTATTGAGGAGCCTTTGGAAATTTCTTTAAAGTTTAAAGAAAATGATAAATGGATAACTCAAAACTTATCTATAACTATGAGAACACCTGGTAACGATAAAGACCTTGTAAGAGGTTTTTTGTTTAATGAACAGATAGTTGAAAATATCAAAGATATAGAGTCCATAGAAAGTTATGGAGAAAAAGTTGGACAATACAACATACAAAATAAAATTTTAGCCACTCTTAACAATTCAAAAAATGTAAATATTTCAAAAATAAAAAGAGATTTTCTAACCAATTCTTCTTGTGGTGTTTGTGGAAAATCATCTTTAGATACTTTAGAAATTATTAAAAAAGATAAAACTTTATCTGATGAACCTAAGATCTCTAAAAAAGTAATTATTAGTTCTCCTAAAATATTGAGATCAAATCAATCAGAATTTAGTAAAACTGGGGGCATTCATGCTAGTGGTCTTTTTAATGATAAAGGTGAATTAATAATCGTAAAAGAGGATGTTGGTAGACATAATGCTTTAGACAAGCTTATCGGTTGTGCCATTATTGATCATCAAATTAAGCCAAAAAGTCAATTTATTACTTGTTCTGGTAGGTTGAATTTTGAACTAGTACAAAAGGTTTTAATGACAAATATTGGTATAATGATTGGGGTTGGTGCGCCAACTAGCCTAGCCATAGACCTAGCGAATAAATTTGACATGACCCTCATTGGTTTCGTAAAGAGAGATAGTTTTAATGTATATACAAATAGCAAAAAAGTTATTGTAGAGTAATAAAAAGGGTTTTGTGTCAAAAAATATTAGTAATTTATCTGGAAGAATAGGTTTAAAAGATAACCTTTTCAAACAAATCTCAGAAAACAAGCTGAGTGGGTCTCCTAAAGATATTAATGAAATTGCTAAAAAACATAATATTGGTGTTTCTACAATACATGGTGCTGAATCTTTCTACGAGTTTTTAAGACCTTCGCATCGAGAGAAAAAAGCTTTTGTTTGTAATGGGAGTGCTTGTATGTGTGCTGGAACTCAAGAAAAATTAAAAGACACTTTAAAAGAAAAACTAGGAAATGATAAAGTTGGAGAAATGTTTTGTCTAGGGCATTGCTATGAAAATAATGCTTTTCATTATGATGGTGAAAATTATGCAGGTAAAGATATTGAAAAGATTGATCAAATTATAAAAGGGGAAGATATCAAACAAGAAAAGTTTTTTTCTAAAAGTTACGCGACAACTAGCTTTTTGATGGATGATAAACTCTCAACAACAGATCAATTCAAAGATCAATTAAATAGATTTTTAAACACTGATAAAAAAGATATAGTTAAATCATTACTAGACTCCAACCTGACAGGAAGAGGTGGTGCTGGTTTTCCAACTGGTATGAAATGGGATTTTTGCAGTAAAGCAAAAGGAAAAAAAAAATATGTTATTTGTAATGCTGATGAAGGAGACTCTGGGGCATTTTCAGATCGTTATTTATTAGAAGACCAACCTTTAAAAGTAATTTTTGGTATGGTTGTATGTGGACTAGTAATTGGTAGTGACGAAGGGGTATTATACATTAGAGGTGAGTACCCAAAATCAATCGAAGCAATTAATGGATCTATAAATGAACTTAAAAAGTTAGGTCTTTTAGGTGATAAAATATTAGGAACTGACTTTTCTTTTGATCTTGGTATTTGTATTGGACAAGGTGCTTATATCTGTGGTGAAGAAACGGCTTTAATTGCATCAATTGAAGGTAGACGTGCAGAAGTAGATGTAAGACCTCCTTTTCCAGTTACAGAAGGTTTGTATAAAAAACCTACAGTGGTAAATAATGTTGAAACTTTAGCTGCAGCTTCTGGAATTTTAATAAATGGTTCTGAAAAATTTTCAGCAATAGGAAATAAAAAGTCTGCAGGTACAAAACTTGTTTGCCTTGATAGTTTTTTTAATAATCCAGGTGTATATGAAATTGATATGGGAATATCTATGAAAAAAATATTTAATGAAATCGGCGGTGGATACAAAGAGCCTGTTAAAGCATTTCAAATTGGTGGGCCTCTTGGTGGTGTGGTACCTTTAAGTGAAATAGATAACTTAAATTTAGATTTTCAAGAGTTTACAGCAAAAGGCTTTATGCTTGGACATGCAAGTGTAGTGAGTATTCCAAAAGATTTTTCAATGTCTGAATATATTCATCATTTATTTGAGTTTTCAGCAGAAGAATCATGTGGAAAATGTTTTCCTGGAAGACTTGGTTCCTATAGAGGTAAGGAAATGTTCGACCAAGCAAAGAAAAAAACCGCTAAAATACCTCTTAAATTACTTAATGAATTACTTGTTACAATGCAAAAAGGGTGCTTATGTGCTCTTTGTGGAGCAATTCCAACTCCTATAATGAATATTCTAAAGTATTTTGGAGACGAAATGAAAAATGATATGGTAAAGGATAATTAATGAGCTCAGAAAAAAGAAAAATTGCTTATATTGATGGAAAGCCATATGAAATTGGACCTAAACATACATCTATTTTAAAATTTGTAAAAAGTTACGTTGGCGAAAAAAAAGTTCCAACACTTTGTGATGATCCAAATTTAGCGCCTTATGGAGCATGTAGAGTTTGTTCAGTAGAAGTTGCTTTAGAAAAAGACGGCCCTACAAGAGTGGTCGCCTCTTGTCATACACCAGTTGCTGAAAACCAACATATTTTTACAACTAATGAAGGATTAACAGATTTAAGAAAAAATATTGTTGAATTAGTTCTAACAGATCACCCAATGGAATGTGATAGCTGTGAGGTAAATAATAATTGTGAGCTTCAAACGGTTGCTAATGATTTAGGAATTTCAGATCATCGGTATAATTCTCCTAAACAACATAAAGGAATCCCAAGAGATACCTCTCATGATTATATGAGAATGAATTTGGATAACTGCATCAACTGCGGAAGATGTGTTAGAGCATGTGATGAAATTCAAGGATCTTTTGTTTTAACAATGAGTGGTAGAGGATTTGAGTCTAGAATAACTACTGACAATGACATGATGTTTGGAGACTCATCTTGTGTTTCTTGTGGAGCATGTGCACATACTTGTCCAACAGATGCTATATCAGATGTATTTCAATCTAAATCTGCAGCTGTAGATAAAAAAGTTAGAACAACTTGCTCTTATTGTGGTGTCGGATGTAACTTAGAGGCTTCAATTAAAGATGAAAAAGTTGTAGCAATTGATACACCAAAAGAAACTGAAGTTAATGCTGGGCATACTTGTATTAAAGGTAGATATGCTTTTAGTTTTTATGATCACCCTGACAGATTAAAAACTCCGTTAATAAAAAGAAATGGAAAATTTGAAGAAGCTTCTTGGGATGAAGCTTATGATTTTATTAAAAAAGAAATGAATAGAATTACTAAAGATAATGGTCCAGATGCATTTGCAGGTATTTCATCTGCTAGATGTACTAATGAAGAAAACTATATTTTTCAAAAAATGATTAGAGCTGCTGTTGGAACTAATAGTGTAGATTGTTGTGCAAGAATTTGTCATTCACCGACTGCATGGGGAATGCAACAGACTTTTGGAACAGGTGCTGCAACTAACTCAACTGAAGATATTTATCATGCTGATTGTTTCATTGTTATTGGAGCTAATCCTACCAATGCTCACCCAGTAACAGGTGCAAAAATTAAACAGCAAGTTATGAAAGGTAAAAAATTAATTGTATTAGATCCAGTTACAACCGAATTAGCAAAATTAGCTGATTACCATATTAAACTAAGACCAGGAACTAATGTTGCTGTTCTTAACATGATGTTACATTTCATCATAAAACATAAGTTATACAACGCGGATTTTGTCAGAGACAGAACTGAAGGTTTTGATAACTTTTTAAAAGAAATTGAAAGACAAGATGTTGATAAACTAGCAAAAGTTGCAGGTGTTGATAAACAATTGGTTAAAGAAGCTGCAATAGCTTACGCGACAGCAAAAAATTCAATGGAATTCCACGGTTTAGGAGTAACTGAACAAGAGCAAGGATCCAAAACTGTAATGCTGATTGCTGATCTTGCAATGATAACTGGTAATATTGGAAGAAAAGGTGTTGGAGTAAATCCTCTGAGAGGTCAAAATAATGTTCAAGGTGCAGCTGATATGGGTTGTCAACCTCACCAGGGAGCAGGATATTTTGAAGTATCAGATGAAAAAAATCAAAAATTTTATACTGAAAAATATGGAGTAACTCATCCAATAAAAGCTGGTTTAAAAATCCCACAAATGTTTGAAGCAGCAATTGATAAAAAATTAAAAGGTCTATGGATAATTGGTGAAGATATTGTTCAAACAGATCCTAATAGTGCTCACGTTGTTGAAGCTATGAATTCATTAGAGCTATTAGTTGTTCAAGAAATATTTATGAGTGAAACGGCAAAACTTGCAACTGTAGTATTGCCAGGAACTACTTTCTTAGAAAAAGATGGCACATTTACAAACACAGAAAGAAGAATTCAAAGAGTAAACAGAGCAGTTCCTCCGCTACCTGGTACAAAACCAGATGGATTGATAGTAACTGAAATGATGCAAAAACTAGGATTTGATCAACCAACTTACGATGCTGATCAAGTTCTTGAAGAAATTGCAGATATAGTTCCTTTCTTTAAAGGTGTTACTAGGGAAAGACTTGGAAAACTAGGATTACAATGGCCGGTAAAAGAAGATGGAACAGATACTCAAATTCTTCACACTGAAACTTTCAAACTTGGAAAAGGAAGACTAAAAAACTTCGATTGGAAAGAGTCTAGTGAAATTGAAGCTAACCACAAAGATTATCCTTTAATATTAACAACTAGTAGAGTTTTACAACATTATAATGCTGCGACAATGACTAGGAGAACAAAAAATATAAATATTGTTGATGAAGATGTTCTTTTAATCCATCCAAAAGATGCAAAATATAGAGATCTTAACACAGGTGATATAGGAAGACTTTATTCTGGAAGAGGTGAAGTTGCTTTAAAAGTAGAGGTAACAGATAAAGTTAAAGAAGGAATTGTATTTACAACATTTCATTTCCCAGAGCATATGGTTAATATGGTTACTGGACACGGTAAAGATGAAGAAACAATGTGTGCAGAGTATAAAGTTTCATCTGTAGAAGTTCAAAAAATTTCAAACCAGTTTAAAACGGAAGTTAAACCAAAAGAACATCAAGCTGAAGTTGTTTAATTAAAATGACCATAGGTTGGCGTTTTGATAATACTTATTCAAAATTACCAAACACCTTTAAAGAAGAAGTAAAACCCACACCTGTTAACAAGCCTGAGATTGCAATTATTAATTATGATCTAGCAAAAAAACTAAATTTAGATTTTTCTAAAATTAACTCAAAGGATTTAGCACAAATATTTTCTGGAAATTTATTACCCGATGAAACTAAAACTATTGCCCAAGCATACGCAGGTCATCAATTTGGTCATTTTACAATGCTTGGTGATGGAAGAGCAGTGCTTTTAGGGGAACATTTAGTTAATAAAAACGACCGTTTTGATATCCAGTTTAAAGGTTCTGGAAAAACATCTTTTTCTAGAAGAGGAGATGGAAGAGCTGCACTTGGTCCAATGCTAAGAGAATATATGATTAGTGAAGCAATACACGCTTTAAATATTCCAACTACAAGAAGTCTAGCTGTAGTTAAAACTGGAGAGGAAATTGTAAGAGAAGAATTATTACAAGGAGCAATATTAACTAGAGTGGCTTCAAGCCATATCCGTGTTGGAACTTTCCAATATATTGCCGCAAAACAAAATATAAAAGATCTTAAAATACTTGTAGACTACACAATTGATAGGCATTACCCAGAGATTAAATCATCAGATAATAAAATATTAGATTTGTTAAATCTTGTAATGGACAAACAATGTCAATTAGTAGTTAATTGGATGAGTGTTGGTTTTATTCACGGTGTAATGAACACTGATAATATGGCCATCTCAGGTGAAACAATTGATTATGGACCTTGTGCTTTTATGGATCAATATGATCCTAAAACAGTTTTTAGTTCAATAGATCAATTTGGAAGATATTCTTTTGAAAACCAACCTAGAATTACTAAATGGAATTTAGCAAGATTTGCCGAATGTATTGTTAATCTTATTGATAGCGATGAAGATAAGGCAATTAAAGTTGTGACTGAAACTATCAATAATTTTGAGAAAATTTATGAAAACAAATGGTTAAATATGATGCGAAATAAATTAGGACTATTTGGTGAAGATAAAAATGATAAAAAATTAATTTTAGATCTTTTGGATTGGATGAAAAATAATAAGGCAGATTATACAAATACCTTTTGTTATTTAATGAAAACAAATAATACTGAAGATCAAATTTTTGAAGACAAAAATTTTAAAAAATGGCAAGAGTGTTGGTATAAGCGTTTGAAAATTAATAATACCCCAGAAGAAAAATATTTTGATTTAATGAGATCAATAAATCCTAATGTAATACCTAGAAATCATAAAGTAGAAGAAGCACTTAAAGCAGCAAATGAAAATAATTTTGAGCCTTTCCATAATTTACTTAAAGTTTTAAAATCACCTTATAATTCGAATGCTGATTTATCTGAATATCAAAAACCTGCGCCCTTTACAGATGAAAAATACCAAACATTTTGTGGTACTTAGCTTTTAGAGAACGTAAGGTTCTGGTCTAGCTTTTGCTCCTAAAACTCTCTCAACAGCCATATTGCTTATATCTATTGATTGATATGAGCCAGTTGTAATCAGTTCAGTTAACGCTCTTCCTATGCCTGGGGCTTGCATCAAGCCTCTTCCGGTAAAACCCGTTGCCAAATAAACATTTTCAAATTTTGGGTGTTTTCCTACTACTGCATTATTATCTAATCTATTACAATCATAGTAACCGGCCCACCCGCCTGTTAATTTTAATTCTTCAAATGCAGGAATTCTTTGAGCAAGAGCAGGCCAAACTAATTCTTCAAAATCATCCCAAGCTGGCTCCAAGTCATCTGCATCAAAAACAGATTTAGGTGATCCAGCTAAATATTCTTTACCCTCTGGTCTCCAATAAACACCTGTTGTTAAGTCGCCAGTTAACGGCATTTCTGGAATATGTTTAGGGCATTTTACTCTAAATACAGTATGTTTTTGAGGTTCAACTGGTATGTCTTCCAATAACTCTTTAGTCCAGCATCCAGCAGCAGATATAATAGTTTTAGCATTAATTTCTGAAAGACTTTTTACTTCTCCTTTTGTAAATTCTGCTCCAAGCTCTATTGCTTTACTTTTTAAAGCACTATGAAATAAAAAAGGATCTATCCAACCTTCACTTTTATTATCAGTAAAAGTCGCTGTTTCTATACCTTCGCTATTTATATAAGGAAAAAATTTTGACAATTCTGATCCTTTAATATTTTTAGTACCTGCTTCGCATACTTTATGATTTTCTAATGCTTCATACTGTTCTTCTGCATGTTCTGCTCCAAACATTAATAAGTATCCATTTGTAACCATACTAGCTGTTGGATTGGGATTTTTTTCAGTTTTTAATAACTCTGGAATTTGAAAAATAAATTCTCTTGCAAATTTACCTAATAAAATATTTTCTTTTTGATAAAATTGTCTTCTAAACCCCCCTAAAGATAAAGGGAAAGAAGCTGACTTATATGTCGGATCTCTCTCAATAACTTTTACTTTCCTTCCTTCTTTCGAAAGAAAATAAGCAGAAGCTGCTCCAATTATTCCACCCCCAACTATTACAACATCATCCATAATTAATTTAATACAAATATACTTACGTTGAGCACTAATGCAAAGCAACACCAAAGTAAATAGGGAATCATTAAATATGAACTTATTAAATTGACACGTTTAAAATTCTTAATGAGAATAATTATCAAGGTAATTAGAATAATTAAAACTAAAATTGAGATTGCTATTTGATGAAAAACAAAAAATGTAATACTCCAAGTTGTATTTACAATTATATGAATAAAATAAATATAAACAGTTTTCATGTCTCTATTTGTGCTGTGCCAAAATAACCATACAGCTAAAGTCATCATAAAATAAAGAGTAGTCCAAACTGGAGCAAAAACCCAATCTGGTGGACTAAATGATGGTCTGATTATTAATGAATACCAAGGTTCTTTAAAATTGATAGTAGCTAATCCGCCAATTAAAGAAGCTGAATAAGTAATGACAAAAAATAATATAAAAGTTAAAAATTTATTTTTAATCATGATAATAATATACATCAATATAATATGAATAAAAAAACTATTTGGATCACAGGAGGTAGCACGGGAATAGGTAGAGCTTTAGCAGTTAAATTTGCGAGTAAAGACTGGAATGTTGCTATATCTGCTAGGCGTGAAGATCTATTAAATGAATTGTCAGATACTTATGAAAATATATCTGCTTTTCCTCTCGATGTTACTGATAAGATAAAATGTAAAGAAGTATTTGATCAAATCAAAAATAAGTATGAAAATATTGATATTTGTTTTTTTTCTACTGGAACATGGGACCCAAAAAAAGAAAAAGATATCGATATTGAACAAATTGAGAATGTTTTTAAAGTAAATTTCTTTGGAACAGTTAATAGTATCAAAGCTGTAGAGGAATATTTTAAAAGTAGAAAAAGCGGCATTATAACAATAGTTTCCTCAATAGCAGGGTATCGAGGACTTCCAAATTCAACAGGATATGGTCCTTCAAAATCAGCATTAAATAATCTAGCTGAAAGTTTATATTTTGACTTTAAAAGGTCTAATGTTCGTGTTTGCTTGGTTTCACCTGGTTTTATCAAAACTCCAATGACCGATAAAAATGATTTTAAAATGCCATTTTTAAAAACTACTGATTATGCTGCAAATAAAATTTATGATGGCTTAATTAATAAAAATAATTTTGAGATACATTTTCCAAAAACACTTACATTAATCTTAAAATTTTTAAGTTTCTTACCTAGTAGTATTTATTTTGGTTTACTTAGTAAACTTACAAAATATCAAAAGAAAAACTAATTTTTTTTAATATATTTACTGGTCCACCATTTATCTAAAATGAAGTACCAAATTGAATTAGCTAGAGGCTCAATAATTGCATCTGTTAAAGCGATAACAAAAGATACATCAGCAACTAACATAAGAACAGTTATTGCAATAGCAAAATGACCAATAGTATAAATAATAGTTCTTAATATAGATCCCTTATTGTTTCTAAATATATTTTCGGCTGCTTTGAATATACCTGTAGTAACTTCCATTTTCACTTACTGGATGAATAGACTAATTAAATATTTTTAACTTTGTGAGCAAACATCTTTGATAACTGGTACATTTGCACAGTCATTACATTTTGTCTTTTGAACAATGCAACCGTTATCAAGAACTTTAACATCTACAACTCTATCACATTTTGAGCAAATAGATGAAACTGTTAGTCCACATTTTTTACAACTATAATTTTGTGTTTCCATGCTTAAATAATATTTTTTTAAAAAAGACTTACAATAAAATTGTTAGCTAATGATAATCAATCTCATATTTTTTTTGAGAATGATTATCGTTAGCTACAAAAAACCAATAAAGAAAAAAATCTAATCTTTTACAAATACAACTGTCAATTCTGCTACCTTAAAACCAAATTTGGTCATAGTAGCTCTGTTAATAGCAACTCTTTCATCTTGTTTAAAAATCCAATCATCAAAAGTAATCTTCATCTCTTTTCCTTTTACAGGAACTAACAAAACATACTCAAACTTAAATGCAGGTCCATACGAATATCCTTTTGCTTTTCCTGCTACATCTCCCGCAGTGCCCTCATAATGATTGTCATCAATCTTATTTATTGTCCATTCTCTATTTTGAATTTCACCATCATCCCAATTAAATTTTTCTTTTAAAATCAATTGTTTTCCATCCCAAGTTCCATCTAAATCTGCTGAAAATTGTCTTGTAACTTTACCTGATCTATTTTGTAAAACACCCCAGGCTTTTACATTACCTGATAAGTATTCTTCAATAATTAATCTTGGTTCTTTATTTTTAAAATCTTCTGGTTTCATTGTATTTTTAGAACAGCTTGTAAATAAGAATATTACAATTATCAATGAAATTGATTTGATATAATTTATATGACGCATAGATAGCTCCTATTACTCTATTATTTATTCTGAAGTGAAAATTGAATGAGATCAATATTTTTTGATTTAAAACCTGCTTCACAATATGAAAGATAAAATTCCCACATTCTTTTAAAGGTTAAATCGAAACCTTGATTTTTTATTAAATCCCATTTTTTATTAAATTCTTCTCTCCAAATAGATAAAGTATTTGAATAGTGATCAGCATAAGAAATATAAGAATTAATGGTTAGTCCATTTTCTGATACATATTTGTTTATACTACTTTTATTTGGCAAAAAACCTCCAGGAAAAATATATTTTTGAATAAAATCTTGCTTATTTTTATATCTATTAAAAAGTCTATCATCTATCGTAATAGCTTGTATCGCAGCCTTTCCATCATCTGATAGGTTTTTTTTTATAGTATTAAAATAACTTTCTAAGTAATTCTGTCCCACGGCTTCTATCATTTCAATTGATGCAATTGAGTTATATTTGCCATTTAGATCTCGATAATCTTTTATTTCAATATTAACTTTTTCATTTAAGCCACACTTATGCATCCTTTCTTTTGCGTATTCGAATTGCTTTTTGGAAATAGTAATACAATCAAGCTTCACATCATATTTTTTACCAACATATTCTGCGAATCCTCCCCATCCACAACCTATTTCTAAAACTTTGTCACCATGATTTGGATTAATTAAATCAACTAGTTTTTGATATTTATTATTTTGTGCATCAGATAATTTTTTTTTTTCATCATCAAATATCGCACTTGAGTATGTCAGTGTTTCATCAAGCCATAGTGAAAAAAATTCATTTCCAAGATCGTAATGCTTTGAAATGTTTTCTTTACTTCTATTTTTAGTATTCTTGATTATCTTATTTTTAATAAAATTTATTACTGGAATATCAAGAATACCCGCAAACTTGTGAATTAGTTTTATATTTCTAGCAGTTAATTCAATTAAATTTGATAAGTTTACTGTTTGAAATTCATTTCTCATGTAACATTCTGCAAGACCTACACTCCCACTTTTAATTAAATTATAATTAAAATTCGGATTGTTTATAATTAAATTTGCTTTTAAATAATGGCTTGGGTCACCAAATTGAAAAATTTTTCCATCGTATGTTTTAAGTTCTAAATATCCATAATCAATTTTATTTAAAATATTTAAAACTATTTTATCTGCAGCTTTAGCTAAAAACATTAATTTTCCAAAGTTATATTGTTTTTTATTTTAATTTTTTTTTTTATAAACTTTATTCCTTTACTCCATAATTTAAACGCTTCAAAATGTATCGCTAATATAATCTTAAAAGTCATTAAAGGATGATTTATGTATGATTTTAATAATTCTTTACTAGTAAAATTAGATCTTTTTCCATCTTGAGATGCATATAATATTTTCCCCTCGTTATCATGTTGGTCAATAATTACTGAAATCTTTTCATCTGGTAGTTGAGTTTTAAAAAAATATTGACAATTCATTTCAATAAAAGGTGAGACATGAAACTTTTTAGAGCAATCATGTTTAAATACATTATGGTCTTGATCAATTCTGAATATGTAAGTGTGCTGCTCACCAAATGTATTTTTTACTTCATATAAAATTGTAATTAATTTGTTATTCTTATCATAAATATAAAAAACACTTAGAGGATTAAAAACGTAACCAAGTATTCTTGGATAACATAAAAGTTTTATCTTTATGTCATTCGTATCAATTTTATTTTTTTTTAAATTTTGTCTAACCCACTCTATTAAATCTGAATTATCCCTATTTCCATGATCTTTTTCAAAGAAACTTATTAGATTGAATTTATTTAAAGAAAAAAAACTAATTTCTTTATCAATTTTTTTAAGCTCAGATAAATCAATTAATAATGAAAAAACTCTATATTTAAAAAAATGTTCTTTAGGTTTAAATCTTTTATGAACTACTTTTCCATTATATATGCACGAACTAATCATCAAGATATTTAAGCATTTCAATTGATGAATTTATTCCATCTTCATGAAATCCATAACCAAAATAACTCCCACAATATAAAACATCTTTTTTATTTTGTAATTCATTAAGTTTAATTTGATTATTTAAAGCAGACTGATCAAAATATGGATGAGTAAATTTTACTTTTTTTAAAACCTTTGAATCGTCAATTTCAAAATAAGGATTTAAAGTTAAGAAAATATCTTCATTACATTTCAAATTTTGAAGTAAATTAAGCCAATACGTTATTGAGTTTTTGTTATCTTTTTTATCTACAGATGAATTCCATGAACACCAGGCTTTCTTATTTTTTGGCATTGCTCTTTTATCTGTATGGATAAATGCAACGTTCTCTTTATAACTAAAATTAGATAATATCTGGGTCTCTTCTTGTGTTGGTTTTTCAATTAAAGAAATTGCTTCATCTGCATGAGTTGCGATAACGACTTTATCATAATTAAAAAACTCATTTGCACCTCCATAATACAAATCAATTCCTGATGTTTTTCTATGAATTTTTTTAACTTCATAATTTTTAAAATATTCTCCACTTATTTTTGAAATTATTTTTTCTACATAACTTCGACTTCTATTTGAAACCGTATACCACTGAGGTCTATTCTTTAACTTAAACAATCCATGATTTTGAAAAAATTTTAAAAAAAATTTAATCGGCATTTTGCTTGCTTTTATAGGTGGCATAGACCAAATAGCTGAAACCATTGGTATCAAATGGTAATCGATAAATGTTTGGGATAAATTGTTTTCCTTAAGATATTCCCCTAAAGTATATTTTTCATCAAAAATTTCAATCTTATCACATTTTTTATAAAACTTTATTATATCAAAAAACATTTGTAAAAATTTATAATTAAAAATATTCAATTTATTTGAAAAAATTCCTTTAAATCCATTTCCACAATATTCAAAATTTGTATTATCAACTGAAACAGAAAAAGACATATTGCTTTTTTCTATCTCAACGTCATTTTCTTTAAAAAAATTTATTAAATTTGGATATGTCTCAAAATTAAAAACTATAAACCCTATATCTACTGATATTTTTTTTTTATCAAATGTTAAATCTATTGTATGGGAGTGTCCTCCGAAGTAATCTTCCTTCTCATACAAATCTACATGATGTTTCTTTGATAAATAATATGCAGCGCTTAATCCAGAAATTCCTGAACCAACAACTGCTATTTTCATTAATTATTAGTCCTTAATTTAAACATTGAATAGAACTGTAGCATAACTGCAAATAAAATTATTGCTCCACCTATTAAGCCATAAAGTGATGGTCTCTCACTAACAAATAAAAAAGCCCATAGCGGTCCAAGAACTGATTCTGATAACATAATAATACCCACTGTAGCTGAAGGAGTTGTTCTTGCTCCGATAGTAATAAATATAAATCCAAAACCAACTTGAAAAAATCCCGCTAAAAATCCAAGAAATATATCATGATTAGAAATCATAATTTTTGTAGATAACACATAACCAATTATACAAGAACTTATACCTGCTATAAATTGAGCTGGCACCATATCAACCTTAGGAAATTTCCTTACGATGATAATTAAAACCGCAAATGTAATTGGCATTGAAAAGGCTGCTAAATTTCCTGATAATTCACCTGGGGTTAAAGAGTTACCAACCATTAACAAAACACCCGACATAGCTAAAATTATAGATGTTAAGGTCAGTGCAGTAATTTTTTCTTTTAAAAAAAAATATCCAAATATTGCTAAGAATAAAATTTGTAAAGATATTATGAAATTAGTGTTAGCAACTGTAGTATTATACATTGCAAAAACGTACCCACAAAAACCAAAAGATAAAACTATCCCGCCAATTAAGCCCGGCACACCAGACTCGAAAAAAGCTTTAATTGTGTTCTTTTTATAAGTGAGAATTAAAAATGTTAATACAGTTAAAGAAAAAAACATCGATCTCCAAAACAAAATTTGCCACAATGTAGATCCCTCAAAAGATTTAACTATTAAGCCACCAAAACTTAAACTTAACGCTCCTAAAAAAATTAATAATGGTCCTGGTAGTTTTGTAATTAAATTCATTTTATTTGAGAAAGAATATTTTTTGTTTCCATTTGATATAAGCTAAATAAAGTTTCTGCATCAGATAATTCAACCTCTTGAAATTTAATATGAGAACCAGATTTTAATTGAACAAGTTGGTCATAATCTGCACTTATCACAACACCAATTTTTGGATACCCGCCAATTGTCCCATGATCTGAAAGCATAATTATTGGATTTCCATCTGCTGGAATTTGTATCACACCCTTAACTAAACCCTCTGATTTTATATTAGTATCAACGTTATTTTCAATTTTTGGACCTTCTAACCTCATTCCCATTCTATCTGATAATTTTGAAACAGTAAAAACTTTGTTAAAAAAGTTATGGACTCCCTCTTTAGAAAAATAATCATAATTAGTTCCTTTAATTACTCTAATCTTTTCTATTACTTTTTTTGTATAATCTGACCTTTTTTTAATTTGGAATGTAGAAATTTTTGAAATTTCTATTTTTTGTCCATCTGAGAATTTTTTTCCATTATTAGCCCCTATATTTGCTCTGGTATTTGTTGAACAACTGCCCCATTGATATTTCAAATTAAACTCGCCACTGATAGCAAAATAACCATAGACAGATTTATTAGTTGATAAGATGTCTATTTCATCACCATTATTAATTTCATAACTTTCATAAGATTTTCCTTCATATACCTTTCCATCAATCTTCAAATTAAAAAAGACATCCCCAGTAATTGCAATATTTATTTTTTTGCCCCTATATTTCAATAATGGTCCTTGATAAGCAAACTCGATAACTGGTAAATTTAAATCATTATTAACTAAATTATTTGCTATTAAATAATTTCTATTATCCATAGCGCCACTAAATGGAACTCCAATATGATATAGATTTGATCTTCCCGCATCCTGAAACGTTGTGTTTATTCCTGCCCTAATTACTTCAAAATAATTTTTAGTCATTAAATTTATTGTATTTATTAATATCTATTCTCTTAAAAACAATTGTATCCCCAGGACTTATCAAATTTGGATTTACTTCGTTTTTATTATCAAAAACATTAATAGGTGTATTTCCAATAATATTCCATCCTCCTGGACTTTCAAAAGTATAAATATTGGTAAATTGTTCAGTCAATCCAATTGAACCTTTTGGCACTTTCACTCTAGGTGTTTCCAATCTCTTTGCTCGCATATTTTTATCAAGATCTCCGAGAAATGGCATTCCTGCAATAAAACCTGTCATATAACAAAAATATTCATTTTTTAAAAAATTATCAAAAATTTTTTCTCTCTCTAGGTTTAATTTGTTTTCTAGTCTTTTTATATCTAATGAAAATAATTCATCACAACAAATTGGAATTTCTATTTTTTTAGAAGATAAACTTTCTTTTTTATTTATAGATAAATTTTCAATTATTTTTTTCAATTTACTAAAATTTGTTATTCCTAGATCAAAAGAAATAATTAATTTATTATAAGATGGGGTAAGATTATTAATGCCATAAATATTGCTTTTTTTTATACTTTGGTAATATTTAATAACCTCAGTATTTGTCTCTCTGTTAACAATATTTCCAAAATCACAATATAATGCTGCATCACCAAGATTGGATATATTTTTTATCATGCCATGTTATACTTAACTATTATAACTATGGAAATTAATATAAATTGTGATTTAGGGGAAAAATCTAAGCATCATTCAAATGTAAATGATCCAGATTTATTAAAAATTGTAAATTCAGCAAATATTGCATGCGGTTTTCATGCTGGAGATGAAAATACTATGCACGAAGTTATTAAGATTTCTAAAAATAATGGAGTTAGTATTGGTGCGCATCCATCATTCAATGATCCTGAAAATTTTGGAAGAACACGTATTAACTTATCATCGATAGAAATCAAAAGACTAATAATTGAACAGTATGAAATTTTACAAGATATAGCTCTAAAATATAATGAAAAGGTAAGTCATATTAAGCCTCACGGAGCTTTAAACAATATGGCTTGTGAAGATATTGAGTTAGCTAATATTATTGCAAAAACTATAAATGAAATTAGTAAAGATTTGATCTATCTCGTTCCTACTGGTTCTAAAATGGAATTAGCTGCAAAAAAATTTAATATGAAGATAGCATGTGAAATATTTGCAGATAGGAATTATGAGGACGATGGAAATTTAGTTTCTAGAAAAAAATCAAATGCTTTAATTACTGATCCTGAAGAAGCTAAAAGACATGTATTAAGTATGGTTCAAAATCAGTCACTTAATTGTCACAGTGGAAAACAAATACCTTGTGAAATTGACTCTGTGTGTATACATGGTGATAATTTGAACTCGTTAGCGACAGCAGAGTCTATAAAAAAAATGCTTATAACTAATGGTCTCAAATTAAAACCTTTAAATTCAATGGAGAAATTTATTTAATGATAAAAAAATTTTTTGTTACATGCTTGCTATCAATAATTTTACTTAATAACGCTAATGCTGCGGGAAGTAGTAATGATAGTACTTCATCTAAAGTAAAATCTGATTATGATAAAGCTATAGTATTAGTAAAGTCAGCTAAAAAATATGAGGAAAAAGATAAAAACAATAAAGCAATTAAGAGATATAAAAAGGCTCAAAAACTTTTACTTAAATCTAATGAAGCTAAACCTAATAATGCTGATACGCTAAATTATTTAGGATTTACTACTCGAAAACTCGGTGATTATGAAAATGGAGAAAAGTACTATCTTCAAGGATTAAACATTGAGCCAAATCATATAGGAATAAATGAATATCTTGGTGAACTTTATGTAGCAACAAATAGAATTGATCTTGCTAAAGAAAGATTAAAGATTTTAGAAAATTGTAATTGTGAAGAATATTCAGAACTTAAACAAATAATTGATGGCACAAAGAAATCAAAATATTAATTTTTATTTAAATAAATTTTATTATTTTTAATTGAAATATTTAAGATTTAAAATATTATAATTGTACTTTGTTAGAAGAATTACTCATACTCCTTCAAATTGTCTTTATTGATATTATTTTAGCTGCTGATAATGCTATCATAATTGGTTTAATTGCTGCTAACTTTGTTCCTAAAAATAGAAAACAAATAATTTTATGGGGTGTGGCAGGAGCTTTAATTTTTAAAATTATTTTTGCTATTTTTGCAACTTATTTATTTAAATTCTATTTTATTAAAATTTTAGGAGGATTGTTATTAGTATGGATAGTTAATGATTTAAGAAAAGACTTGTTTGAAATTAAAAAGATAAAATCCCCAACAAAAAAATCTAAAGAACCATCTTATATTCAAAGTGTTTATAAAGTTTTATTCGCAGATATAACAATTAGTTTCGATAATGTTATTGGGGTAGTTGGAGCTTCAAAAGGAAACTTTGGTTTTATGATATTTGGTCTAGTTCTCTCAGTAGTTCTTACAGGTGCACTTGCAACATATTTAGCAAACTATATACAAAAACATCTTTGGATAGCCTATGTGGGGTTAGGCTTTATCTTATTAATAGCTATTCAGCTGATTATTGGAGGTCTTGTAGATTTAGAAATACTCTCCATAAATCAGGAATTTAAAAAATATTTTTAGTAAGAGTGCTTTTGTGAGGGATATTTTTTAAGTTTTACCTCTGTTCTAAACTTTTTTAATCCTAATTTTATATATTTTTTTATATTTACGAATTTTTTCACAAATCTTACTTTTGTATTATTTAAACCTATTAAATCATCTGTAACAAGAACTTGTCCGTCACAATATTTTGATGAACCTATTCCAATAGTTGGTATTTTTAATTTTTCAGTCATTTGCTGTGCTGTAGATGTTTTTATACACTCTAGAACAATCGCAAATACACCACTCTTTTCTAACAAAATGGAATCATTTAATAATTTTCTTTTTTCGTGATTAGTTTTACCAGTAGATTTAAATTTACCTTTAATAGATTGTGGCAATACACCGAGATGTCCCATAACAGGGATATTATTTTTAATTAAATAATTAATTTGATTAATAATCTTTTTACCACCCTCTAATTTAACAGCATCACACCTTGTTTCTTTAATAATTTTTCTTGCATTTTTTAATGCATCACTTTTAGAATTGTACGTGTTAAATGGCATATCAACTACCATTAGACTTTTTTTAATTCCCATTTTAACACTTTTTGAATGTTCTATCATATTACTTAGGGTTACTTTCCTTGTAGTATTATAATTATATAGGACAGAACCTAACGAGTCTCCAACTAGCGTTATATCAGCGAAATTATCAACTTCTTCAGCAATATTTTTTGAGTAAGCAGTAAGACAAATAATTTTAGATTTATTTTTTTTATTAATAATTTTTTTTATTTTATTATTCATTTATTCAAGCTCAATAGTACTTGGTGGTTTTGAAGTAATATCATAAACCACTCTATTTATCCCTCTTATACTATTTACTATTCTGTTAGAGATTGTTTGCATAAATGACTTTTTAAATTCATAAAAATCAGCCGTCATACCATCTTGAGAGGTAATAGCTCTCAACAAGCATAAATATTCATAAGTTCTATTATCACCCATAACACCTACTGTCTTAACCGGTAATAGAGCTGCATATGCTTGCCAAATTTTATCATATAAACCATATTCTTTTAATCCTCTAATAAATTGGTCATCAGCTTCTTTTAAAATTTCAATTTTATTTTTTGTTATAATACCAGGCATCCTGATTGCCAATCCAGGTCCTGGAAAAGGATGTCTAGAAATTATTTCTTTATTTAAATTTAATTCAAGACCTAATTTTCTTACCTCATCTTTAAATAAGAATCTTAATGGTTCGACTAGTTCAAGTTTCATTTTATTTGGCAGTCCGCCAACATTATGATGTGATTTAATTTTAGAAGTTTGACTACCCGTGACTGATTTACTTTCAATAAGATCTGGATATAGAGTGCCCTGAGCTAAAAATTTAACATTCTTTATTTTTTTAGAGTAACGCTCAAATACTTTTATAAAAAGATTGCCAATAATTTTTCTTTTTTTCTCGGGATTAGAAACATTATTTAATTTACTAATAAACTCTTTTTCAGCATTTACATAAATCAAATTCATCTTTAATCTTTTTTTAAATGTTTTCACCACTTGGATTTCCTCATTTTTTCTCAAAAGACCAGTATTTACAAATATACAATACAATTTTTTCCCTATAGCTTTATTTAAAAGTTGTGCGACCACACTACTATCAACTCCACCTGATAAAGCACAAATTACTTTTTTAGAACCTACTTGATCTTTAATTTCTTTTATAAGTTTTATTTTTTGATCTTTTGATGACCAATTTTTTTTAATCTTACATATCAAAAATAAAAAATTACTGATTATTTTTTTTCCATTTTCAGTATGGGTCACCTCTGGATGAAATTGAACACCGAAAAAATTTTTTAATTTATTTTCTACAATTGCAAACTTTGAATTTTTACTTGAAGCAACTACCTGAAAATTTTTTGGTAATTTAGAAACTTGATCTGCATGACTCATCCAGGCTTTTTTAAATTTTTCTCTCTTAAAATAATTCTTAGTTAATAAGCTACTTCTTCTTTTATATATCTTTGCTAAACCAAATTCTCTGTGTTTGGATTGTTTAACTCTTCCACCGTTTATCTTTGATAAAATTTGATGGCCAAAACAAATACCTAGTATGGGTATATTATTTTCAAGTATCTTTTCATCAAATGAATATTTGTTGATTTCATAAACATTTAATGGTCCACCTGATAAAATTATCCCTTTTGTTTTTTTATTTATGATTGAATTTTTTATTTTTTTATGACTTATTATCTCACAAAAAACTCTTAATTCTCTAATTCTTCTCGCAATTAATTGGGTAAATTGTGAACCAAAATCTATAATTAGAATTTTATCAAGATTTTGATCAAGACTCATTTTTGGATTCTATATTTTTCAGAGACTCTCTTATTTTATCATTTTCTTCGCATAGATTTTTACAAACTTTTACAAATGTTTCAGATAATTTTTGTACTTTAGAATAATTTGATTTTTCTAATGCAATTTTCATTGACATTAATATGGCTTCTTCATTACTAGGCTCAATTAATAAAACAGTTTCAAGATTTAGCTGTTCTTTTTTTTGTTCTTCTTTTTTATTATATATTTTGGCCAAATATAAATATGAGTCAACGTTTTTTGGATTAAAAACAATATTTCTCTCAAATAAAAATTTTGCATCATCATATTTTTTTTCTTTATACATTTTAAGTGCTTCATCAAAAAAACTTTCTTTTCCAAATACTACACCTGTAAATGCAATTAAGATTAAAGCTGAAATTATAAATTTTATTATTCTAGTCATTAATATTTATCATTATTTTTAACCACATCCACATTATGAACCATGCTTTCATAAAATCCTGCTTTTGTTATTTTAACAAAATTTGCTTTGGTTCTGAGTTTATCTACTACTTTAGAGCCTAAATAACCCATAGATGATTTTAATCCACCTATAAGTTTATAAATTATTAATCCTACTTTCCCTTTATATTTCACAAATCCTTCAACTCCTTCTGGAACATATTTGGAGTTATCTCTTTGTTTTTTTTGAAAATATCTATCAGCAGAACCTTTGTTCATAGCTCCAACAGAGCCCATCCCTCGAAAACTTTTGAACATTTTACCATTCTTATTAATTAATTTACCTGGAGTTTCATCTGTACCAGCAAATAAAGAACCAATCATAACAGCATCAGCACCAGCAGCAAAGGCCTTAGCAAGATCTCCTGAATATTTAATTCCACCATCTGAGATTATTTTAATTTTTTTATTTTTAATACCATTTTTAACAGAAAGAATAGCACTTAATTGAGGGACACCAATCCCAGCTACTAACCGAGTAGTACAAATTGACCCTGGTCCAATTCCAACTTTCACAATATCAACTCCAAGTTTTATTAAAAATTTTGCTGCTTCTGGTGTAGCAATATTACCAGCACACAAAGCAATTTTTTTACTTTTAGTTTTTTTTATGAATTTTATAATTTCCGATACTTTTTTAGTATGACCGTGTGCTGTATCTACAACTATCAAGTCTAAACCTTCTTTCAAAATAGCTTTGGCTCGCTTAAGTTCATTTGGTCCAGCTCCTACAGCCGCGCCAACAAGTAATTTTTGTTTTTTTACTTTCTTTATTTCTGAAATCTGTTTTTTTATATCTAGATTTCTATGTATGACTCCGATACCCCCAGCTTTTGCAATTGCTATTGCCATCTTGCTCTCTGTTACAGTGTCCATAGCAGCTGATAATAAAGGAATTTTAAGTTTAAGATTTTTTGTTAAATTTACACTTGTATCTACTTCTGACGGAAGTATTTCCGAATAAGTTGGTGTTAAAGTAACATCATCAAAGGTAAGTGCTTCTTTTATTGAAACCATGATCTTTTATATATGATTCTTTAAAATTTTAAAGTCTCTATCTAAGTTTTCTACAAACTATAAAGCTTTCCTTAGAATCTTTTCGGCTAGATTTTGGTTTAAAAACCTTTACTTCTTTAAAAATTTTTTTTCCTTCAGCAACTATTTCGTTAAATGTTCCTCCCATGAAAATTTTAGATATGAAATATCCATCTATTGAAATAACATCTTTTGAAAAATTCATCGCTTCTTTACATAATTCTCCAGTTTGAATTGAGTCTATATTCTTTATACCCGTCGTATTAACTGCCATGTCGGATATTACAGCATCTACTTTTTTTTTTAGGTGATTTTTAATAGCATTTTGAGTTGAAATATCAGTAAAATCTCCTTTTATTTGAGTTACTCCATCTATTAATTCTATATCTTTTATATCTATAGAAACTAACTTTCCATTCTTTACAACTTTTGAAACATATTGAGACCAGCTTCCAGGTGCTGCTCCTAAATCAATTACTTGCATACCTCCTTTAAAAACTTTGAATTTTTCATCTATTTCTTTTAGTTTGTAAGCAGATCTAGCTCTATAACCATCAATTTTTGATTGTTTTACGTACGTATCTCTTCTTTGTTTGTTCACCCAAATCTTTGAAATTTTATTTTTTTTCAATTACAAAATATCTTCAAGATCATCATCCTCTAATTTAGAGTTTCGATGTTCATTTCGTTTTTTAAGTTTTTGATAATGCATAAAACTTACAGGTAATAATATCAGATATATTAAAGCACTAATTGCAATTACATCTAAAGTGTAAATTAATAAAAGTACAAAAAATACAATTATACTAAATAGTAAAAAAATAGTTGTTTTTCTTGGTATAACAATTTTTTTAAATGAATAGGTTGGAAACTTGCTTATCAATAAAAAAGAAGTAATTATAAAAAATATTGGAACAACTAAATCATAGTTAATATTAATATAATCAAATCCACTTAAACTAATTATTAAAGGAGTTAACACCAAAATACCACCAGCAGGTGATGGAACTCCTTCAAAAAAATTATCCCTCCAAGATGTCTCTTGATTACTATTAACATTAAATCTTGCCAACCTTAATGCAACACAAATTACATAAACTAAACACAATAACCATCCAAATCTTTCTAATGTGTTCAATTTCCAAAAAAACATAATAAATGCTGGTGCTACACCAAAACTTATCATGTCTGTTAAAGAGTCTAGCTCTTTTCCAACTTTTGAGGTTCCTTTAATTAATCTTGCTATTCTTCCATCAAGACCGTCGATTACAGCTGCAAAAATTATTGCTATTATTGCAAATTCATATTTTCCATCCATTGCAAACCTAATGGAAGTCAAACCAATACAAACACCAATCAGTGTCAACATATTGGGCAATATTACTCTAGCATTTTTTTTCTCTGCTATTATTTTGATGTTATTTTTTGGTTGCTGCATATCTATTTTTGGGCCAACAACGTTTCTCCTGAAATTGCTTTTTGACCAATTTTTACTAGTGGACTATAATTTTCATAATAAATATCCACTCTACTTCCAAATCTAATCATACCAATTCTTTCACCTTGAGTAAGTTCTTGATCTTTATTTGTTTCACAAACAATTCTTCTGGCCACTAAACCAGCAATTTGAACAACTACTATATTGTTGCCGGAATTATCTTTAATTTTATAATAATTTCTTTCATTATCCTCGCTAGCTTTATCCAATGAAGCATTAAAAAATTTTCCAGGCTTATAAAATATCTCCTCTATTTTTCCTGCGCATGGAGTTCTATTTACATGACAGTCAAAAATATTCATAAAAATACTTATTTTTTTAAATTTCTTATCTTGTAAATTTAATTCTTTTGGTCCATCAATCTCCTCAACTTTTATTACTTCACCATCTGCTGGACTTACTAAATAGTTTTCATCATCTATTATTACTCTATCTGGATCCCTGAAAAAATAATAAACCCATATATTTACAATTACAGCTATTACTCCTAGGAAACTATTAATGCTTAAAAATATTATTGATATTATCCCAGATATGACCAGGAACTTGTATCCTTCAGTATGAATTTTTGGAAATATATTGTTAAACATGTTCTTATATTTGATAATTTTTGATTAATATGTATATAAAATTACAAAATTCAATTAATAAGATATATAAATTAAGTGAGTAAAATTAACATAAAAAACCCTGTTGTCGAGCTTGATGGCGATGAAATGACAAGGGTCATTTGGCAATTTATCAAAAATAAACTTATTCTTCCATATCTAGATCTAAAAATTCAATATTTTGATCTTGGTATGAAAAGTAGAGATAATACTAAAGATCAAATTACAATTGATGCTGCCAATGCTATTAAAAGTAATGGTGTTGGAATTAAATGTGCCACTATCACGCCTGATGAAGCGCGAGTAGAGGAATTTAATCTTAAAAAGATGTGGCGATCACCTAATGGAACCATAAGAAATATCATTGGTGGAACAGTTTTTAGAGAACCAATAATTTGTAATAATATTCCAAAACTTGTTCCTTCATGGACAGACCCTGTGATTATTGGAAGACATGCATTTGGTGATCAATATCGTGCCACTGATTTTAAAGTTCCAGGTAAAGGAAAAATGGAAGTAAAGTGGACATCCGAAGATGGATCAAACGAAATAAAATATGAAGTATTCAATTTTCCTGGTCCAGGTATAGCTCTATCTATGTACAATTTAGATAAATCTATTGAAGATTTTGCTAGATCATGCTTCAACTACGGGCTTATAAAGAATTGGCCTGTATATCTTTCTACTAAAAATACAATTTTAAAACAGTATGATGGAAGGTTTAAAGATATTTTTCACGATGTTTTTGAAAAAGAATTTAAAAATAAATTTAGTCAAAAAAATATTACATATGAACATAGATTGATTGATGACATGGTTGCTTGTGCTATGAAATGGAGTGGAAAATATATTTGGGCTTGTAAAAATTATGATGGTGACGTTCAATCAGATACTATGGCTCAAGGATATGGATCTTTAGGTTTGATGACCAGTACTCTATTAACCCCAGATGGAAAAGTTATGGAGGCAGAGGCTGCTCACGGAACTGTGACTAGACACTTTAGAATGCACCAACAGGGTAAAGAAACTTCAACAAATCCTATAGCTTCAATTTTTGCATGGACAAGGGGCTTGGCCCATAGGGGAAAGCTTGACAATAATGATGAGTTGATTAAGTTTTCTGGTGTGCTTGAAAAAGTTTGTATCGATTGTGTTCAAAATGGATCAATGACCAAAGATTTGTCTATTCTATTGGGTCCTGGAAATAAATATTTAACTACCAATCAATTTTTAGATAGGATCGATTCAAATCTTAAAAAAGTGTTAAATTAATTGGAAAAGAAATTAGAAAATATACTTTATATCAATACAGGAGGAGGAATTGGTGATGCTTTAATGTGTTTACCTATATTTCATTATATCAATGAAAATTTTTCCTCTAAAAATATTTTTTATTACTCAGCTGATTTAGAAAATTTTTGGTTTGAAGAAAAATTAAAAGAGTATAAACCAAATAATTTAATTACAATTAAAAATTTTCCATCTCAATTTGGTTTTAATAAAAATCACTCAAAAATTTCAAAAAAATTAATTAAAAATTTTGATTTTAATTATTTTGACTTAATCATTGACAATCAAACAAGACTAAAAAACACATTTATTTATCGAAAAATACCACATAAATATTTCATCTCTCCTAGCTTAAACTTTCTTTTTTCAAACCCCTTATTTTTCACAAAAAAAAAGAAAAATCTCATAGTTAGATTGCTTTTTTATTTAGATAAAATTACAGGAAAAAAAACTACTCCTAATTACCAAATAGACATACCTGAATTATTTTTAAATAAAGCTAAAGAATTAATGCCAAATGATCAAAGATATATCGGATTTTCAATTACTGCCGGACACCCTACGAGAGTTAAAGAAATATCAATTCAAGAAATTATTAAAGTTGCAAATTATTATTCAAGAGATTTTATTCCTACTTTTTTTATAGAGGATAAATATATAGAAATTAAAAAACTTTTAAAAAAAGAAATCAATAATTCATTTTTTCCCGAAGAAAATTTAGAAAAAGAATTAAAAAAACCAATAATGGTAACTGCGATGGGTAGATTGACTGAATTCAATATATCGATAGATAATGGAATTTCACATATGTTATCCTATTCAAATTCAAAAAATTATATCTTTTTTAATAAATCGGCAGATAAATTTGGACCCTCAAATAATTCTGCAATATATGATTGTGAAAAAACTAAAAAGAGTATCGATGAACTTACAAGTGATGAAATAATTAATTTTATAAACAATAATTAAATTAATTTTTTTATCTCAATAATTGCTTGGTCAATTTTATTTTTATCTTGACCTCCTGCCTGTGCAAAATCTTTTCGGCCTCCACCACCCTTGCCACCGATAATTTCTGAACCTACTTTAACAAATTGCACTGCATCAAATTTACTGATTAAATTTTCTGTTATACCGACTGCTAAACCAACTTTGTCATCTTTGTTTGCAAATACAACTATAATTCCATCAATTAAATCTTTTTTACCTTTATCAACAAGTTTTCTGAGTTCTTTTGCAGGTAATCCATCAATTTTCTGAAGCCTTAATTTTATTCCATTAATCACATCATCTTTAATTATATTTTTTGACTTGTCAGCTAATATTGCATTAATTGAAATTGTCTCAAGTTGTTTGGACAAATTTTTAATTAAAATTTTTTGATCCTCTTCATCTAAGTTGGGATTACCTCCCATATCTATTATTTGCTGACTTAGATCTTTTATTGCTTCATCGTTTTTTTCTGAAGAAATATTTATTAATTTTTCTTTATTTTTCAAATAATCTTCTAACTGTTTGTCTCTTAATGCCTCGATCCTTCTCACTCCAGCTGCGATAGATGATTGACTAATTATTTTAAATTTTCCTATATCTCCAGTATTTCTGACATGTGTACCACCACACAATTCTGTTGAAAAATATTTACCATCATCGTCACCCATTGAAAGCACTCTAACCTCTTCACCATACTTTTCACCAAATAAAGCAAGGGCTCCATTTTCTACTGCTTCATCTGGTGTCATTAATCTTGTTCTAACATCTGTTTTTCTTGAAACCATCTTATTAACGAAGTTTTCTATTTGATCAATTTCTTCATTCACAATTGGCTTCATGTGGCTAAAATCAAATCTTAATCTACCAGGTTCAACTAGTGAACCTTTTTGTGTTACGTGTTTTCCTAATACCCTTCTTAACGACTCGTGTAATAAATGTGTTGCTGAATGATATGCGCGTGTATTATTCCTTCTTTCCACATTAATTTTTAATTCAACATTATCGTGTAGTTTCACAGATCCTTTGGTTACTTTTCCATAATGCACAAATAAATCACCAATTTTTTTTTGAACGTCAGTCACTTCAAATCTAAAATCATTGGTAGTAATTTCTCCAGTATCACCTACTTGGCCCCCTGACTCCCCGTAAAATGGAGTTTGATTTACTATGATCATGCCCTCATCATTTTCATTTAATTGATCAACTTCTTGATTGTTTTTTAACAAATAAGATATAACTCCCTCTGCTTGGTTAGTTTCATAACCTAAAAATTCAGTTGTTCCTAACTCGTCTCTAATTCCAAACCAAATGTTTTCAATTACTGAGTCACCAGAGCCTTTCCAGTTTTTCTTTGCAAGTTCTCTACTTTCTTTCATTAAAGAATCAAATTTTTTTGTTTCAATTGACATCGATTTATTTCTTAAAATATCCTCTGTAAGATCTAATGGAAAACCATAAGTGTCATATAACTTAAAAGCAACTTCTCCAGGTAAAACTTTATCTATCTTGGAAATTTCTTCATTCAAAATTTTTATTCCTCTATCTAATAGAACTAAAAATTTTTCTTCCTCCATTTTTAAAGTTTCTTTAATTAATGACTCAGCTCTCACAAGCTCTGGGTAATTTCCAGACATTTCATTTTTTAGAGTTTCAAATAAATTATAAAATACAGGATCCTTAGAACCCAATAAATGTGAATGTCTCATCCCTCTTCTCATTATTCTTCTTAAAACATATCCTCTCCCCTCATTTGATGGCAGTACCCCCTCTGCTATTAAAAATGAACTAGCTCTTAAGTGATCGGCAATAACTCTAAAACTTGAAAGATTAGATTTCTCCGATTTAACTTTTGTGATCTCTGATGCTGCTCCAATTATCTTTTTAAAGTGATCAGTTTCATAATTATCATGTGTTCCTTGTAAAAGAGCTGTGATTCTCTCAAGGCCCATACCGGTATCAACTGATGGTTTTGGAAGATTAATTCTTTTATCCTTAGTTATTTGTTCAAACTGCATGAAGACTAAGTTCCAAATTTCAATAAATCGATCACCATCCTCATCTTTTGTGCCTGGTAGACCTCCTTTTAAATGATTACCGTGATCATAAAAAATTTCTGAACATGGTCCACAAGGACCAGTTTCTCCCATTGACCAGAAGTTATCTGAAGTTGAAATTCTAATTATTCTATCATCACCCAAGCCAGCTATTTTCTTCCAAAAATTAAATGCTTCATTGTCTTCATGAAATACTGTTACATAAAGCCTATCTTTATCTATACCAAAATCTTTTGTAATTAAATTCCATGCATAATGTACAGCTTGCTCTTTAAAATAATCACCAAAAGAAAAATTTCCTAACATTTCAAAGAAAGTATGATGTCTTGGTGTATAACCCACATTTTCTAAATCGTTATGTTTACCTCCAGCCCTTACACACTTTTGTGACGTAGTTGCTCTTTGATAATCTCTTTTTTCTAAGCCAGTAAAAACATTCTTAAATTGAACCATTCCTGAATTAGCAAACATCAATGTAGGATCATTGTTTGGAACTAGATTGCTAGAGTCTACAATTTTATGGTCATTCTTTTCGAAATATTTTAAGAATGTATTTCTTATTTCATTTAAGGATTTATCGGCCATATTTTTAAAATACAGCTTTTTTGTTTTATGTCTAGATAACAGTAAGGGAAAAAAGGCGCTTAAATTAAGCGCCTTTTATAATTTAAAGATGACCTAAAAATTAATTCTTTTTAGAAGGTATAACTTCTTCTTTTGCAGCTTCTTCTTTTTCAGCTACTTTCTTCTCTTTTTCAATTTTTTCAGGATCAAGAGGATTTCCTTCAATTTTTTTTGAAATTACTCCAGCTTTTTCTCTAATAGCCATTTCTATTTCTGCAGCCACATTAGGATTTTGAGCTAGATAAGTTTTAGCATTTTCTCTACCTTGACCAATCTTTTCGCCTTTATAAGCATACCAGGCTCCAGATTTTTCAATTATGTCTGCTTTAGAACCAAGATCTACCAGTTCACCCATTTTACTAATTCCTTTTCCATACATTAAGTCAAATTCAACAACTTTGAATGGTGGTGCTACTTTATTCTTAACTACTTTAACTCGTGTAGAATTACCAATAATTTCGTCTTTATCCTTAATGGCACCAATTCTTCTAATATCCATTCTAACAGATGAGTAAAATTTAAGTGCATTTCCGCCTGAAGTTGTTTCTGGACTTCCAAACATAACTCCGATCTTCATTCTTATTTGGTTTATGAAAATCATCATTGTGTTTGTGTTTGAAATTGAACTTGTTAATTTTCTTAATGCCTGACTCATTAATCTAGACTGAAGGCCTACGTGATGATCTCCCATTTCACCTTCAATTTCTGCTTTTGGTGTCAATGCAGCAACTGAGTCAATTACAATAACCGAAATAGATCCTGATTTAACTAATGTATCTGCTATTTCTAAAGCTTGTTCACCGGCATCTGGTTGGGAAATTAAAAGTTCCTCTGTATTTACACCTAATTTTTTTGCATAAACTGGATCTAAAGCATGTTCCGCATCAACAAATGCACAAATTCCACCTGCTTTTTGAGCTTCAGCAACAACTTGTAATGCTAATGTTGTTTTTCCAGAAGACTCTGGTCCATAAACTTCAATAATTCTACCTTTTGGCAATCCACCTATGCCTAATGCTAAATCAAGACTTAAAGAACCTGTGGATACAGACTCAATATCCATTGCTCTTTTTTGGCCAAGCTTCATTACAGAGCCTTTTCCAAAATTATCTGTAATTTGAGCTATAGCAGCGTCTAATGCCTTGTTCTTTTCTTTAATGTCCATTTCTTGATCTTTAGTAGATTTAACTACTTTTAGGTTATTTTTCGTCATTTTTTGCCTCTTTTTTTAATTTTTTTGATTGTCGAATCATAAATATAAATGTACACATTTTGTTCTCATTAGCAATATATTTATTTTTAGTTAAAAAAACCAAATAATTACTTAAGTTTTAGATATTCACTATTTAAAAGCCCAACTGATTTCAATAAATCATATTGGGAAAGTAGATAATTTCTCTCTGAACTTGCTAAAGATATTTGGGCAGAAAGTAACAAGGCATTTGATTGAATAACATCTAAAGTCGTTCTTGAGCCTCTTTCATATTCTGCAACAATTCCCTCATTAGCAATTTTAGCAGCTTTAACTTGAACTTTTACTGAATCTAAAAAACTTTTAGAGGATTCTAAACTTGACCAAGCGCTTGTAACATTGGTCTCATTAGTTTGAATAGTATCATCTAATAGCAATCTCTTTCTTAATGTTAAATTAGCATTTTTATTAATTGTAGATCTTTTCTTTCCTCCAGAATAAAAAGGCCAACTAAGCGTTGTCGTTAATGTGTCTTTTTCTCTTTCATCTATAGTTGAACTAACATCATCAGAATATGATCTTTCTAATGATAAAGATGCTGTAGGTATAAGATCAGCCTTTGAACTTTCTAAATCCTTTTCTGTCTGATTTAACTCAAACTTAGCAATTAAAATATCTGGATTTTTTCTTTTTGAAATACTTATGGCATTATTTAAAGACTCAGGAATATTTACAATTGCAGTAGATTTTTTTTGTAACGAATTAGGATCTTTTATTTCACCAATAATATTTTCGTATGTCAATTTACTTACTAATAAATCATTTTTTGCTTCTATAAATTGAGCTTGCGCACCTGCGAAAGAAGATTCTGATTGTGATAAATCTGTAATTGTAATTTGCCCACGGTCTAATCTAATTTTATCATTTTCAACTTGCCTGTTAAGTAAATCAAGGTTACTTTTATTAATATCTAAAGTTTCTCTAGCTAAAATTAATTGAGTGTAAGCCTCTATGGCCTCATAAAAAATATCTTGTTCTTTTTTTATTAATTTAGCACTAGCTAAGTCTAAACCAATAATATTTCTCTTATGAGTAACACCTCTATTAAAATCTAATAGGGTTTGCTCTAGTTTGATTGATTTTGTGACGGGGTCCACATCATTAATAGTTGCATCACCTCCATTTTGATTTGTAAGTTTATTTGTATCTTCAAAACTTTTTGATCCACTCAACGTAATAGATGGTTTATAATCAGCTTTTGAAATATTTACATCTTCTTCTGAGGCTTTAAAATTTTCTCTTTCAGCATTTAGTTGGGAGTTATCGTTATATGTTTTTTTTAATGCATCATATAAAGTTATTGAATTTGCATTAGAGTATAAATTTATTAAAATGATCGATAATATAAAAATTTTTTTCATGTTACTTATATTTTACAGAATTTATTTGATGGTCACTTCCTAAATTTACTAAAATTGATGCATAGTTTGTCATTTTTTTAAACATGTTTTCTGTTATTCTTTGATAAGTTTGCATAAAACTTATCACATCCTCTTTGTTCATAATTTTGTGCTTAGAGGTTTTTTTTGATTTTAGCCATAGTTTATTTTCTTGTTTTAATCTCCATTTCTGAAGCAAACTAAAATTTTTAGCTTTAAGGTATATTAAACAATTTAATTGAGAATATAAATCTTTGTACTTTTTTTTAAGTTGGCGATTTACGTATTTTCTCCAAAGCTTTTTTGGATCTTTAATTCTTTCCATTGAATTAATAGCCTTGTTTAATGAGGAGTTTTTTTCATGCTTTGCTCCTACACACCATCCTTCAAATATTATAACATCTGGTCTTTTTTTAATATTGTACCAATATTTTTTAGCAAATCTATCGTCTATAGCTTTATTAAAATTTGGTAATTGAAA
>CACKKY010000004.1 GCA_902600855.1 uncultured Pelagibacteraceae bacterium
CCCGGTGGAGATAATAAAGGTAAAAAAAATTCTTTAGACTCAATTAAAAATCTTTTTAAATCAAAAGTTTCAAAAGTAAGTGTTGCTGGAGAAGAAATAGCAGGAATAGATATTACGAGAGAGGCAATAAGAGTTTCTCAAGTATCAGGTGACAAAGATAACGGATTTGTTTTAGATAAATTTTCATACAGATCTTTAGATCAAGAAAAAGTTCAAGAAAATATTCTAGAGTCTAGAGATTATCTAGTAGGAGAAATTGAACAAGCTTTAATTAATGCAAAAATTACAACACAAAATGTTGCAATATCAATTCCAGTATCCAGTGCAATTATAAGAGTAGTACAAAGTCCTTTAATTACAGAAACGGAATTACAAAAAGCTATAGAAACAGATTCACTTTGGGAAAACTTAGTTCAGTTGGGTGAAAATTTAAATGAGTATTCAATTTTTCATCAAGTTATTAACAGAAATGAAAAAGCACAAACAATGGAAATATTATTTGTAGCATCAAAACTTTCAGACATAAATGACTATTCATCTTTAATGAAAAAATGTGGATTGAATCCAGTTATCGTTGACGTTAGATGTTTTACACTTAAAAATTCTTTTGATAACTCTATATTTAAAAATATTGAGGAGAGAAAAGACTCTACAATTTTAGAGGTTGGCACAGATGAAAATTATTTAATGATCATTCATAATGATACCCCAATTATTACTGATATATTTTTACGTCAGCCAGAAAAAGAATTATTATCTTCTCTTTCTCAAACTTCGGAAAGTAATGCTGAAGCACAAGCTGTAATTAGAAGATATGCAATGCAATTAAAGCAAGCATTGAATGATTATGAGGGTAAATATGATAGTAAAATCAACAATATTCAAGTAATTAGTTCTTTACAGAATATTGATAATCTTATTCCAGAGTTTAAAAAGAATTTACCAACCGTTGGTTTTAAAATATTTGATCCTTTAGAAAATGTTTCGGTTCCACAATATAATTCAGATAAAGTTGATTTAAAAAATAAATCTCCATTAGCATCTGTTATGGGGCTAGCTTTTAGAAAATTAGATATTTTTGGTTATTATAAATTTGTTACAGCAGTAAAGAATATAAATCTTCTACCTAATAGAGAAGCTCTAAAGAAAACGGCTAAATTAAAATTTTTATCAGGTTTTGCATTCAAAGGTGCCGCCAGTGCAATTGCAGCAATTTATATAATTATGAGTATTTTTTCTTATTTTCAAATTCAATCTAATAAATCAAAACTTGTAAACTATGATGATATTCAAATGGAATATGATAATTTACAAAGTGAATACCAAGAAAATAGTAATAAGCTTTATGGAATGATGGCTTCACTTGAGTTGGGGAAAATTGTAGGTTCAAATCAAATTAATTCCTATAAAGCTCTAGCACAAGTTGCAAGAAGTGTACCTGCTAGAGTACAATTCACAAAAATGGTTTTTGATGGAGAAAATAGTATCAAAATTGAGGGAAAAGCATTTTCCGATCAGGATATTTTAAATTTTATTAATAATTTAAATGCAAAAAAATTAGTTAAACAAGCTTCTTTAGTTACTATGAATGTTCAAACTAGTACTGAGGAAGGTGATAGCAGTACAAATAAAAAAGGATTTGAAATAGCCTGTATAATAGAAAGTTAACATGGATTTATCAGAACTTAAAAATATAGATTTAAACGAAATAGTCGCAAAATTAAAAAAATCTGAGATATTAAAAGATAAAAAGCTTTTAACAAAAATGGGAATTTTTGCTGGAGCATTTTTACTTTCTATTATTATTTACTACAGCTTTATTTCTCCTGTGATTAAGCAACAAAAAGAAAATATTAATACTATGGAAATGAATTTGGCAGAAATAGAAAATTTAAAACTTCAAATACAAGATGCCAAACAACAAACTAAAGATTTAGAGCCTGAATATTTTGCTAACAGCGTTTTATTCCATAGCAAAGAAGAAGTAGAAGACCTTTATCAAAGTATAAGTAACTTTGCACTAGCTAATGGACTTACAATTGTCAATATTAAAAAAGGTGAACCTAAAGGTGTAAAAGGTGAACTACCAGGCATGAATAACAATGTAGAAATGATTGATGATGGTACAGGCAATATGATACCAGTTGCAGCTGATGATGGTGGGATGATAGATGATGGAAGTGGAGGAGTAGTTGACGAGTCAACTGGATTGATAGGCGAAGATGGAGAAGAAGGTGGAAACACATTATATTTCAAATTACCTGTAGATTATGAAATTTCGGGTACTTTTATGGGGTATTTAAAATTTAGAAGAGCTTTATCTAAATCATTAAAAGTAATAAACTTTGATAAAGAGGAGATAAATTTATTAAAACAACCTCAAGGACAAGTTTTAGCAAAAGGAACAATTTCAATAGTAGGATTACCAGATGAGTATAAATAAAATATTTTTATTTTTGATAATTTTGATATTTCAAATGTTATCATTTAATTCTGTTTCTTACAGCGATGAAGATGTTAATAAAGAAAATGAAGAGACAGAAATCAATTTAGATGAAGAGGAATTGCCAGCTATAGATCCTTTTCAAAGTAGTTCTGCTGTAACATCAGGAGTTTCACAAGATGGAGGATTGCAGGCAAATCCAGATCTTGGATTATTGAGTGGGTTTAAATTAGTAGGTGTCATCATGGGGGAAACAAAGAAAATTGCAGTTTTATCAACCAATGAAGGTTTTGCAATTAAATTTGAGGAAAATGATAAAATTAACGAAAACATAGAGCTTCAAGAAATTTATAGTGATCATCTTTTAATAAAAGACATGGATGAGAAATTTTATGAGGTTTATATGAACGATATAATTAAATCGGTTGAATAAATGAACAAAACCTCAAAAATATTAATTACTATTCTTCTAGCACTAACATTATCTGGCTGTAAAACCTTAGATACATTTAAGGATGAAAAAGATAGAGATGGTATTAAAGAAACATCTTTAATAGATAGAGAGAAAATTGTTACTGAAGGTGAGGAAAGTATTGAAAAAAATGTAGACTCGGGACCTAAACCAAAAGTTTTAAAAAAACCTAAAGAAGCTAAAAGAAAAACTTTAACAACTGAGAATGTAAAAAATTATGTATCAATTCCTGATACATATAAAAATCTTAAACAGGATATAAGTATAAATTTTCAAGGATTGGATTTTAAATATGCCATGGGTTTGATGGCTGATATTGGTGAAATAAATATAATAGTTGGAGAAGAAGTTAGTGGAACAGTCACGGCAAAATTAGATAATGTTCCTTGGGATGTTACTTTTCAAACTATACTTGATATGAAAACTCTTGGAGCTGATTACAATGCTGCTGATGGAGTTATTAGAATTCACACTCCAGAAAAACTTAAGGGTCAAGAGGAATTTAAAGCTGAGAGAGCAGAAACATTGAAAACAAAATTAGCTTTAGAAGAGTCAGTTGAGCCTATTCTAGCCCAAATGTTTAAACTATATTATATTGAACCAGTACAAGCTAAAACTACTTTAGAAAATTTGTTTGGATTAGGAGGTGACAGTGGAGGAGGTGAAGGAGAAACGGCTGTTGGAAGTGTGAGCGGCAACTTATCAATCACAGTAGAAAGTACCACAAGATCAATAATTGTAAGAGGCTATCAAAAAGATTTAGATATTGTAGATGCTGTAGTTAAAGAAATCGATGTGAGAACAAAACAAGTCTTAATTGAGGCTTTTGTTGTAGAAGCAGATAAGACATTTAGTAAAGGCTTAGGTTCTAGAATAGCTGCTATGAGTAAAAATATGCAAGATGCTGGTGAAGTAGGTTCAACAATTATTTCAGGCACAGCAGGCGGGGCAGCAACAACTCCTGGAGGAATATCTTTGGGTGCTGCAGCTGGAACAGTAACAGAAAATGGCTTAACAGGTGCTACGAGTGGTATTGGAATTATAAAAACATTCTCAACTGCTGCTCTTAAAATTGAACTAGAGGCTTTAGAATCTTTAGGTACAACAAGAATAGTTTCATCGCCAAGTGTATTTACTCTTAACAACCAAGAAGCAAAAGTAACCCAGGGAACAGAAATACCTTACACAGTAATTGTTGATGGAGAGGCTACAGTTGAATTTAAAGAAGTAGCATTATCTTTAACAGTAACTCCCAGCATAATAGGAGACGGAAATGTACTTTTAGATATTTTAGTTAGTAATGACTCCCCTGATACAACTCTTGGTACTGATGAACCGGCAATTAAAACAAATGAAATTGATACAAAATTATTGATAACTGACGGAGATATAGTTGTAATTGGAGGAATTAAAATTGATAGTGCAGAGAGTACCGGCACAAGTACTCCTGGCCTTAGTAAAGTGCCTGTAGTTGGAAACTTATTTAAAGGAAAATCAACTACTGATAAGTTAGATGAGATGTTAATTTTTATTGCACCAAGAGTGGTAGATTAAATGTTTAAAAGTAAACTTGATAATAAAAGTGAACAAAATATTATTAATATGCTTCTTGATCATGATCAATTAACAAATGATCAATTATCTAAGATTAAAAAAGGAAGTCCAGAAATTGGAAAATCAGAGTTAGAAACTGCATTTGAGTTTAAATTTACAGATGAAGAAAAAATTTTAAGCACATTATCCTCAACGTATCATTTGGAAACAATTAATTTATCAGAAAAAGAAGTTAATGATGAAATTTCAGATATCTTAAGTTTCAATTTTTTAGAGACACATCAGATCGCACCATTTGAAATAAATGGTAATTTACTAAAGATCTCTATACCTGATGGTTCAAAATTGAGTTTAGTCAAAACTATTGAAAATATGAGTCGTAAGAGAGTTGAAATATTTTCATCAGGATTATCAGATATAAGCAAATTTATAGATAAAATTAAAAAATCAAAAGAGTCAGATCAAGAGTCAGATTTATCCAAAGCTTCTCTTGAAAGAAATGAAGTTCAAGAGGTAATGGTAACAGTAGATGATGATATAATTGAATTTGGAAATAAAATAATTGGAAATGCAGTTGATATGGGTGCAAGTGATATCCATATCGAGTGTTTTAGAGAAACTGCAAAAGTTAGATACAGAATTGATGGCATCTTGAGAGAAATGGATAATCTATCTTCTGTTCTGTTTCCTCAGTATGATGCAATTGTAGCAAGAATTAAGATAATTAGTAAACTTGACATTGCAGAAAGAAGAAAGCCACAAGATGGAGCTGCTTCTTTCAAAACAGATAAAAAAGAGGTTGACCTTCGTGTATCTGTTTTGCCAACTGTTAATAAAGAACGAGTTGTAATGAGGATTCTAGATAAATCAGCTGGAGATGTGACACTAGATGAACTTGGATTTGAACCACAAGATTTAGAAAAATTAAAGAAAGCAGTCTCCTCTCCTCAGGGCATGGTATTAGTAACAGGTCCAACTGGTAGTGGTAAGACCACTACTCTTTATAGTATTCTAAAACATATAAATAAACCTGAAATGAATATTTTGACGGCGGAAGATCCTGTTGAATATGAACTTGATGGTGTTGGTCAAGTTCAGGTAAAGGAGTCTATAGGGTTTGGATTTGAGGAGTCTTTGAGATCTTTCTTAAGACAAGACCCAGAAGTTATTCTGGTTGGAGAGATTAGGGACCAAGCTACAGTTGAAATTGCTCTAAAAGCTTCATTAACTGGTCACTTAGTATTTAGTACACTTCACACAAATGACGCTCCAAGCTCAATCACTCGTCTACTTAATATGGGAACTCCTAATTATTTAATCTCAGCTGCTTTAACTTTAATTATGGCACAAAGATTAGCTAGAAAAAATTGTCCTGAATGTGCTGAAATTGATGAAAATATCACCCCTAAAGTATTAAATGATATAGGTCTAGCTACAGCTCTTCATGATAGAGCAAAGATTTATAAGGGCAAAGGTTGTGACAAATGTGGTAATTCTGGATACAAAGGAAGAATGGGTATTTATGAAATTTTACTTGTTGATAGAGATTTAAAAAATGGAATTTTGCAAAATCTTACACAAACTGAATTAGAAGGTATTGCAAAAAAAAATGGATTTAAAACAATGCAGCAGATGGGACACGATTTGTTATTAAGTGGAGAATTATCTTATAGCGAATATGATAGAGTTATTCAATCTGATGCTAAATAGATTATGCCAGCGGAACTCTTAAACTTTCATTACAAAGGTATATCACTTGGAAAATATGTTGAAGGTGATATTGAAGCTTTAAATGATACTGATGCAGCACATAAATTAAAAGAACAAAAAGTAATTATTACAAAACTTACTAAAGAAAAAAAGAAAGCCGTCGTTACTAATCAAAAGAAAAAAGGTAAAGGATTTACTTTCGGTACTGGCGTAGCAGCAAAAGATATTTTGGTTTTTTGTAAACAGTTTGCAACTATGCAAAGAGCAGGTCTACCAATTTTAGAAACTTTAAAGCTTCTTGAGGGACAAACTACACGTCCAGGGATGAAAACTATTATAGAAACCATTAGAACTGACCTTGAGCAAGGTAATTCTCTTTCAAAATGTTTTGAAAAACATCCTAAAGTTTTTGATACGGTAATAACAAATTTGATTAAAGCTGGTGAAGCTAGCGGTAAGCTAGACACTTTTATGGAAAAAATTGTAGTTAATCTAGAAAAGAAAGAAAAAATTAAAAGTCAGATTAAAAGTGCGTTTTTTTATCCTGGAGTTCTTTTAACAGTTGCAGTTAGTGTTTCGGTTTTCATGTTAACAAATGTAGTCCCTACATTTGTGGAGATGTATGAAAATATGGGGATGGGTGACAATCTTCCAGGAGCAACAAAAACAATTATGGCAATGAGTGCATTCGTAAGTGACAGTCGTGGCCTAATAACTTTGTTTAGCATTATTGGATTCGTTGTGGCTTTTAAGTTCGCTGTAGCAAAAAGCTATCCTTTAAAAAAAGCGTGGCACCAATTTCATTTTAAAATTCCGATATTTGGAAATTTAGTTTCTAAATCAATTTTAGCTAAAGTATCAATTGTATTAGGAAACCTTAATCAAGCCGGAGTAGATTTAATTGAAAGTATAGATATTGCAAAAGAAGTAACTACAAATGTAATAGTAATCGAGTCTTTAGATAGAATAAAAAGAGGAATTTACTCAGGGGAAACTTTAACAAAGCTTTTTTTACAAGAAAAAGTATTTCCCGGCACATTTAGCCAGCTTATTTCAGTTGGTGAGCAAACTGGAAGTCTGGACGAAATGTTCAGTTCTGTTGCAAATTATTACGAGGAGGAATTTGATACAGCTGTTGCTAATTTATCAAGTTTAATTGAACCAATTATGATCGTATTTATGGGTCTTACAATCGGAGGTTTAATGCTTGCGATGTATTCTCCCATATTTAATATTGGTGATATTATTCAGTAAAATTAAGGATTTTTAATTATATACATATCAAGGATGATATTTTTGATGTTGATTTTAAGAATCATTTTGGCATAATTCTAATTTAAATTAAAAAATTATTTGGAGTCAGATATAATTATGAAAAAGAAAAAACATTTGAAGGGTTTTACACTTATTGAATTATTGGTTGTTGTTGCAATTATTGGAGTTCTTGCAGCAGTTGGAGTCACAGCTTTTTCTGGCTTTACAGAAAATGCCAAGAAAAAAGCTATGCAATCTATTCATGCCGCTTTAGTTAAAAAAATGTCAGCAGAGATTAAAAAATGTGAGCTAGGAGAATCTACATTTATGAATGGTACTACTAGATCAGGTGGTAGTTATTCAAGACCATGTACTACAAGCAAATCTACAATGGCCGCTTACACTAGAGATGGAGCAATAAATACCTCTAAAGATAAAAATCCTTTTTTAACATCACAATACGCAGTTTACAGTGGATCAAGCTGGTATAAAGGTAGAAGTTACATTTGGGCATCAGGTAATAATACCTATATCAGATCATGTTGGAACGATGGATGTGGAACTAATGACCGTCAGCAAGACATGATAGCAATGGAGTAGATTTAAATTTAGATCTATTTACTTATTTAAAGAATTATGGAACCCTTAACTAAAAAAAAATTAGTTGAGGGTTTTACTTTAATAGAGCTGTTGGTTGTTGTAGCAATAATAGGTGTATTATCAGCAATAGGAATTGTAGCTTATAGCGGAATATCAGATAGCTCAAAAAGAAGCCAGGCAGAAACAACCATGCAATCAATCTATTTAGCTCAACAAGAGTATAAATCAAATAATGGTCAGTTTTATTATAATAGTAATACAAATAATATAGTAAATAATTTATTTGATGGAGTTGATGATTTAAGTGGTCAAGAATATACTTTTTCAATTACTGGAAATGTAGGCGCAGGAACAATGTGCATAAGAGCAACTAGATCTGGCTCATCTACACTTTATTTAAATCATTTAAAAAAGAAAACGAGTTGTTAAATTTTATATGATTAGATATACTAGATATTGTATGCTCAAGACACTTATTCCATTTTTATTTACCCTCGTTTTATGTTTAAATGTTCATGCAGAAGATGCTTCAGAAAAGATTTCTGGATATATTTCAAACTTAATTCCTGGAGAAGGCGATACAGAAGTTAGTATCGATTTAAGAGACAATCATTCAGCTGATTTTAGTATTCTTGCAGTTAGGGAATTATCAAAAATCAATAGCGGAAATATTTTTACCCAAATCTCTTTATTCAATACAGAAAAAAATAGTGAAGATAGAATAATTGGAAATTTTGGATTAGGTTCAAGAAAGCTTTTATATGATGATACTCTATTAGCAGGAGTGAATGCATTTATTGATAATGATTTTGATGAAACGACAAGAAGAGCTAGTTTAGGTTTAGAGCTTAAAAATGCGGTATTAGATTTTAGCTCCAACATTTATGAGGGTATTGAAGACTCTCAAGATGAGCGAGTTATGAATGGTTGGGATTATACATTAGCAAGTCAAGTTCCTTATGTTCACTGGTCAAAAATATTTGTGAATCAATACCAATGGGAAGGTATATTAAGAGAAGATGTTGAAGGAACAAAATTAGGGTCAGAAATGTTGTTAACACCTCATATTAATCTTGAAGTAGCCTATGACGATAAAGACAGAAGTGGTTTAGAAGATGAATGGTATGCAAAAATTCAATTAGTTCATCCACCAAGAAATAATGGTCCTACAGCTTTAGACGGAATAAGTGATAAAGCTTGGAAGGAAAATAAAGATATGTCAGGTGAATTATTAACCAAAGTCAAAAGAAATAATAAGATTATGATTGAATTTAAAGGTAATTCAGCAATTACAAGAACAGATTAATTATGAAAAAATTTAATATATTATTAGTTGCAATATTGTTTTGTCTTATTTCAAAAAGCTCTTTTGCTGCTTTGGGGTTTGCCAAAGTTTATAAAGTTACTATGAGTGAAGTTAGATTGTGTACTGGAAATAGTTCAGGAACAACTTGTGATGGTGCAGTTACAATAGGAATTGGCGATAAAGAAGTAGATATAGCCTCAGTAGATGCTGGACAAGTAGCTGGAGATTATGGAGATCCTGCGCTTCTTCCTTTAGGTGAAACCTATACACATATGTGGGTAAAAATTTCTAGAAAATTTGTAGTCAAAACATCAGATGTTTCTGGTGAAGAATTAAAAACAGATGCTGGAGACACTTGCAAAACTACTGCAAACCTAAGTGCACACTATGGACTTGGTGGAAGTGAGTCTGCAAGAAAATATACTCATAAGAGAGCTTTTGCTGAGGCAACCGCTAGTTCAGTTGAAGCAAATATGTATTTAATGAATCATGGAACAAATAATGTCAAAGCGTGTAGAACGAACACTTCATGTGCTGCAACAGCTAATAACACTATGGGTTCTACCTGCACTTATTGTGCTGCTCAAAAGAGCGATTTAGATTCAAGTGATACACATACGGAACTAATTTATGCTCTCACAAGCCCATATACAGTAACAATGATACCTCCAAAAATTACTATGTCATTTGGAACAGCAGAAGCTCTTAATGCTCACGACACAGCTGACGCTGGATTTTGTAATATTTATGTTGAGGAACCAGTTTTTACTGCAACAATTGAGTAAATTACCTTAAATTTATTTAAGAAGTTCTTGTAATTTATTTTCTTTTTCTAAAGCTCTAGCTTCATCATATCCACCAATATGCTGATCATCAAAAAAAATTTGAGGAATAGTTCTTTTACCGTTTGCTTTTTTAATCATTTCATCCATTGCGCCATCAACCGTTGCAATATTAATTTCTTTATAGTCAACATTATTTCTTGTTAACAATCTTTTTGCAGCATCACAATAATTGCAAAGTGGTCCTGTATATATTGTTACGTTTTTCATATCTTAAAAATAGTCATTCTTTCTAATTTTACTAGTTATTTCTTTTCTAGAATATTCAAATTTTTTTCTATGCTTAATACTTTTTTGATTTACTCTTTTCCTCCATAATCTAAAGGATGCTGGTTTTACAGATCTTCGCATTATTTTGATTACCTCAGACTCTGTCTTTCCGGTTTTTTCTTTGATTTCTTCAAACGTTACACGGTCTGCCCAGGCCGCCCAAACTATCCAATCAGGATCATCGATATTTGGCTCAGGATTTTTAACTCGAGTAATAGGGGTGTGACCTTTTTTTTTCATAAATTCCTTATATTTGAAAAATTTTATTAATGCATTAATTTTAGGCCATGATAATATGATAAATGATAGTCCTTCTTAGCCATCTTTAGCTCCCGGTTTTTAAGGACTATCTACCCTAAAATGTTTCCCTTAAATTATTTTCTTTTTCTACAAATAATTTTATTTTTGTTTATTACTCCTGGAACGCCAAGAGTAGTAATAGTTTCATACTCAATGAATTATGGAATTCAAAAATGTATTTGGACTGCACTTGGTGATATTACAGCAAATTTATTTCAAGCAACTTTAGTTATTTTTGTAATTGGTTCTTTTTTTTCTGAAAATCCAGAGTTTTTGAATATATTTAAATGGGTTGGAGTATTTTATCTTTTGTATTTAGCATATGATATTTATAATATTAGACCAAAAGAAATAGGCTCTAAAAATATTTCATCAAAAAGCTTTTTTTCTTTTTTTAAAGACGGTTTTATAGTTGCAGGAACAAGCCCAAAAGCATGGATGTTTTTTCCATTAATTTTTCCACAATTTATAAATTTTGAGACGAACTACTCTATTCAGTTTCTAATATTAATAACAACTTATGTTATATTAGATTTTTTATCTTTAATTGGTTATGCTTTAATGGCACAAAAATTAATTTTTTGGATAAAAGCAAAACCTAAAATTATTAATTTAATTTCAGCATGTGTTTTATTAATAATAGCGGGAATAATTGTTTTTACACAAAACATTAATTTAACATAATAGACAAAATGAAATTAAAAAAAAATATTTTTATTTTTATTATCATAATATTATTTTCTTCATCTACCCAATTATTTGCCAAAATTATTGGAAGTAATATAGTTTTTGGTTCCAGCATCTCATTGACGGGAAAATATTCTTCAGAAGGTAAATTATTAAAAGATAATCAAAAAAAATTTATTGATAATATAAATCAAAATGAGGGAATAAAGATTAATGGAAAAACTTATAAATTAGATATTATTTATTATGATAATGAGTCTAATGAAAATAGAGCTAATCAACTTATAAGAAGATTAATTGAAAATGAAGGAGTACAATTTTTGATAGGACCTATTAATTTTAAATTATCTTATGAGTTACAAAATTTAATTTCTGATAATCAACTTCCAATTGTGTCTTCATTTGATGCTTTAAAAGTTTATATAGATGCATTCAAAACAGTTGATTCGGTTGATAATAAAAAAATCAGAAAATATATTGTTGATAATAAATAAACCTTAATTATTTTAGCACTTGTTGTTCTTTTTTTATTAATTAATTCAATATAATCACTATAAAGTAATCAAATTTATGAATTTAGGATTTATAGGTACAGGAAAAATTGCATCTTCAGTAATAACTGGAATATGTAGTTCTCAGATTTCATTTAAAAAAATGATTATTTCTCACAGAAATAAAAAAGTCTCTCAAAAACTAAAGAAAAAATTCAAAAAAATTATCATTGTAAAAGATAATCAAAAAATTATTGATAATTGTGAATGGATTTTTTTGTCAGTAACTCCAACTGTAGGGAAGAAAATTATTAAAGAATTAAGATTTAGACCAAATCAAACTATAATTAGCTTTATCTCAACTATCACTTTATCTCAACTTAAGAGAGCTATTAAAGTTAAGGCTAAAATTGTTAGAGCGATACCTTTACCACCAATATCTCTTAAAAAAGGACCAGTACCAATATGCCCCCCAAATAAAAAGATTAAGAATTTTTTTAATAAAATTGGAACTACAGTTGAAATTAAAAATGAAAAATCATCAATTAATTTTTGGTCTACTTCTGGGATGATGGCTCCATTTTATGAAATATTAAGGATAATGACAAATTGGTTGGTTAGAAGAGGTGTTAAAAGAAATAATGCTCAAAATTATATAACTTCATTATTTTTAGCATTGTCAGAAGATGCAGTTAAAAATTCAAAGAGAGATTTAAAATTTTTAGTTAAAGACTCACAGACCCCAAGAGGACTAAATGAACAAGGGGTTAGAGAATTAACTAAATTAGGATTTTATAAATCATTAGAAAAAACATTAAATAGTATTCATAAAAGATTAAGTAAATAAATCTAATGTCAGAAAATATTTTGGAAATAAAAAATCTTTCAAAGTATTTTGGTGGCTTGGCGGCTGTTTCTGAATGTTCTTTAAATGTAAAAAGAGGAACTATAACAGGTATTATTGGACCAAACGGGTCTGGTAAAACAACTCTGTTTAATTTAATTGCAGGTAATTTGAAATCCTCAAAAGGTAAAGTTATTTTTAATAAAGAAAATATAACTGATCTGCCAGCGCACGAAATGTTTTCAAAGGGATTACTCAGAACTTTTCAAATAGCACATGAATTTTCAAATCTTACGGTATTAGAAAATTTAATGATGGTTCCTGCAAATCAGTCTGGTGAAAATTTATTAACTGCTTTAATTAAACCTCAACTAGTCAAAAAAGAGGAAGAAGAGTTAAAAAATAAAGCATATGAGGTAGTTGATTTTCTTAATTTAAAACACTTAGCAAACGAAAGAGCAGGAAATCTATCAGGAGGTCAAAAAAAATTACTTGAACTTGGAAGAACCATGATGGTTGACGCAAAACTAGTATTACTAGATGAAGTAGGCGCGGGTGTAAATCGAACTCTACTTAAAGATCTTGGAACAGCAATTTTAAAACTTAACAAGGAAAAAAACTATACGTTTTGTATGATTGAACACGATATGGATTTCATTAGTAGAATGTGTGATCCTGTTATAGTTATGGCAGATGGATCAGTTTTGTTTGAAGGAACTTCTGATCAAGTTAAAAAAAATGACAAAGTAATAGAAAGTTATCTTGGTAGATCAAAATCTTCTGGAGAAAAAATATAATGGCTTTTTTTGAGGGAAATAAAATGACAGCTGGATATGGAGATGGTCCAGATATAATAAGTTCTTGTAGTATTAAAGTGAATAGAGGAGAGATAGTAGCTATACTAGGTCCAAACGGAGCTGGAAAGTCTACAGCGATGAAAGCAATGTTGGGACTTCTTAATCTTAAATCAGGAAATATATTTTTTGATGGAATAGATATTTCAAAGATATCTCCACAAGATAGAGTTAAGCAAGGTGTTTCATTTGTACCGCAAACTAAAAATGTATTTGCAGAACTAACGGTTAGAGAGAATTTAGAGATCGGTGGTTTTTTAAGAAAAGATGGTTTAGAAAAAATGATCGAGAGTATTTATGATTTATTTCCAATCTTAAATGAAAAAAAATCACAAATTGTTGGACAATTATCTGGAGGTCAAAGACAACAAGTGGCTCTAGGTCGTGCTTTAATGAGTGAACCTTCTGTATTAATGTTAGATGAACCGACTGCTGGAGTTTCACCTATAGTAATGGATGAGTTATTTGAACATATATTAAAAATTAAGAAAACTAATGTTGCAATTATAATGGTAGAGCAAAATGCAAAACAAGCACTTAATATTTCTGATAGAGGATATGTTTTAGTTACAGGTAAAAATAAATTTGAGGGATCTGGTGAACAATTGCTAAATGATTCTGAAGTAAGAAGATCTTTTTTAGGAGGATAATGGACTTTATAAATGCAATATTAGTATTAACAAACTTTACTATAATCCCAGCATTAGCGTATGGGTCACAACTTGCTTTGGGCGCAGTTTTTGTTACGTTAATATATGCAGTATTAAGATTTGCAAATTTTGCAACTGGAGACATGATGTCTTTTGGTACAATGTTTGCTGTGCTACTTACTTATTACTTTCAATCCAAGGGTATAGGTCTTGGTTTTTTGCCAACAGCCCTTTTAACGATTCCTTTTGCAATAATTATGATGATTTTATACATGCTATTAATAGATAAGTTGGTCTTTAGTTATTATAGGATTAAAAAAAGCCCTCCAGTTCAATTTGCCATGGTTAGTGTTGGCGTGATGTTTGTCACACAAGCAATAATAAGAATAGTTATTGGGCCATCAGACAGAAGATTTTTAGATGGAGAAAAATTTATCTTAAAGGCCACTGAATTTAAAGAAATGACTGGTTTAAGTGAAGGATTAACTCTAAAATCAACTCAAGCAATTACAGTAATTGTAACCTTAATTGTGATTTCAATTATGTTTTGGTTTTTAAACAAAACTAAAACGGGTACAAGTATGCGCGCATATGCTGATAATGAGGATTTAGCTTTACTTTCAGGCATCGATCCAAAAAGAGTTGTCCTAATAACATGGATAATAGCAGGTGTATTAGCAACAATTGGTGGAATTCTTTATGGTCTAGATAAAAGCTATAGGCCATTTGTTTATTTTAATAATATGCTACCTATTTTTGCTGCAGCTATTGTTGGTGGTATAGGAAATCCTCTTGGAGCATTTTTAGGAGGCTATGTAATTGCCTTCGCTGAAATATTTATAACTTATGCATATAAAAGATTTATTACTTATTTAGTTCCTGAAAGTATGGAGCCAGATACATTAATTCAATTATTATCAACAGATTATAAATTTGCTGTATCGTTTTCAATTTTAGTTATCGTTCTGTTGCTGAGGCCTTCAGGAATTTTTAAAGGGAAAATTATATGAGAAATTATGCAAATGTAATTACAGCATATTCGATAATGCTTGTTTTAATAATTTTAGTTGGGTTTCTACAATCATGGTCTATAGCACTAACAATTCTTAACTATTGTCTAATTTCTGCAGTAATGACTATTGGAGCAAATATTCAATGGGGCTATGCTGGTTTAATAAATTTTGGGATTATGGGTTACACAGCTTTGGGAGGATTAGCAGTTGTCTTAGTTTCAGTCGAACCGGTTCAAAAAGCTTGGAAAGCAGGTGGCTTGAATATGCTGATATGTTTTTGGTTGATTGTTGCTGTAGTAATTATAGTTCGTTTTATAATCAAACATTTTGATAAATCAAAGTATAGAACTTACGGAGTTTCATTCGTTATTATTGGGGGAATATTACTTCTAAGATCTATTGCCTTACCAGGAATAGAGGCAATCGAGTCAGTAGATCCAGCAAAAACAGGTTTTTTAGGAGGGTTAGGTCTACCAGTTTTATTTTCATGGATAGCCGGAGCCTTGCTTGCTGGTGGGTTAGCTTTTGTTGTCGGTAAAATAGCTTTAGGTCTTAGAGCTGATTATCTAGCTATTGCTACATTACTTATAGCAGAAATTGTTGTTTCGATAATAAAGCATGAAGAGTGGTTAGCTAGAGGAGTTAAAAATGTTATTGGATTAAAAAGACCTGCTCCATATGAGATTGATCTGCAAAATTCACAATGGTTTATTAACATTGTTGAAACTATTCATTCAAAAAAAATTTCCATGATAAGTTCGTTAACAGAAAAACAGGAGTATATTAATCAATTAGTAATTGATGCTTCATCAATTTATGTCAAATTATGTTTTACAGGACTGTTTTTATCTGTAGTTATAATTTTATTAATTGTAACTCAAAAGGCTCTTTATTCTCCATGGGGAAGAAAAATGAGAGCAATTAGAGACAATGAAGAGGCTGCAAGTGCTATGGGAAAAAATATAGTTAAAGAGCACTTATTAATTTTTGTTTTAGGATCTGCAATTGTTGGAATTGCTGGAGCAATGATGGTTACGAATGACGGTTTATTTACCCCAGGTAGTTATAGACCAATGAGATATACTTTTGTGATTTGGGTTATGGTTATTGTAGGAGGAACAGGTAATAATTTTGGAGCAATTTTAGGTGGATTTGTTGTTTGGTTTTTATGGGTAGAAGCAGCACCGATAGCTTTGTTTTTAATTAATGTATTTACCTCACATTTACCTGAAACTAATTTAATAAAAGCCCATTTAATTAAAAGTGCACCGTATTTTAGGTTTTTATTAGTAGGAATTGGTCTATTGATGATAATGCGTTATCGACCAAGAGGTATACTTCCAGAAAAAATAGAAATAAAATAATTTATATGAAATATATATTGTTAGGAGCTGCTATTGCGTGGGCTTTATATCTAAGTGATAAATATATGTTTTAATGGATTTTTTAGATTTAATTAATTTAAGTTTATTAAATTATTTTTTATTAGTTATAATTATTCTAGTAGCATCAATCATAAGAGGTTTTAACGGTTTTGGTTTTTCTGCCACTTGTATATCTGGTTTTTCTTTCATACTTCCAGCAATAGAAATAGTTCCAATCATATTAATACTTGAGGTAATTATTAGTATTTTTATGATTCCTTATATAAGAAATAAAATTGATTGGAATTTTGTAATGATAATTTTAATTGGTATAATAGTTGGATCACCTATTGGTTTATTTTTTTTAAAATTTTTACCCTCTGAAATTACACACTTTTTGATTTGTTTAATTATAATATTTTTCTCTGTTTTATTAATGAGAGGTTATTCAAATCAAAATATCAATAATAATTTTGCAAAAATTTTAACAGGTTTTATAGCTGGAACAATAAATGGACTTTCATTACTTGGTGGAATGCCAGTAGCTTTATATTTGCTAGTGATTAATATCCAGCCAGCAATAATAAGAGGTTCGTTGGCTGCATTATTTTTTCTAACGGATACTTACGCATTTATACTAAGTTATTTTGCTGGCATTGTAGATATGGTAACAATTTATAGAACTCTGCCTTTAATTATATTATTACCCATTGGGGTTTACATTGGAGATAAATTTTTTACTAAAGCAAAAGAAAAGACGTATAGAAAAGCAGTCCTTTATTTTCTTATTGTTGTATCATTTTTTGGAATTTTTAGAATAATCAATAATTTTTAAACAAAAAACCCCTAACAATTTATTGTTAGGGGTTTTAATTTAAAAAAACTATCTTTGTTTTTTAGTTTTAAATTTTCCGCCTTTAATTTCTTGCTCTAAGAATGAACCTTCGGCTTCACCAACACTAGTAAATGTTACTCCAGTTGCACCTTCGTAATCAATCTTTTTACCTTTTGCTAGTAAGTCCAGACCTTTTTTAAGCTCACCTGGATAAATTTTAGTTCCGGGAGCATTAGCTACATCCATTACATTTTTTGCAATAGATGCTCTGTCAGCTGAATTTCCAGCTTGCATAGCTAAAACTATTAAAGCTGCTGCATCGTAAGATTCTCCAGTGTAAGGTCCTGATGAATCAATACCACCCGCTTTAGCAACTTTAGCAAATACACCAGCTCCTTTTCCTGTTGAACCAGGCATAGAACCAAAAGATTTTTTAAGATCTTTTCCAAATGCATCAACTAAACTTTGACCAATCATACCATCTGAAAGTACAAATGTATCAAATGCACCTGAATCTAGAGATGCTTGAATTATACCTTTTCCTCCTTGATCAAGATAGCCAATAACTGCTACTGCATCTCCACCGGCAGAGGCTAATGTAGCAACCTCAGAAGAATAATCTGCTTTACCATCCTCGTGTGCAGTTACAGTTGTTACTTTAATACCATGAGCTTTTACAGCTGCTTCATAAACATCAGCCAAACCTTTTCCATAGTCATTATTTGTATAAGTTATTGCAACACTTTTGACTTTTCTATCCTTAGTGATATCAGCTAAAATTTGTCCACCTCTAGCGTCTGATGGAGCAGTTCTAAAGAAATACCCATTATCATCAAGAGTAGTTAATCCTGGTGAAGTAGCTGATGGTGAAATCATAACTACACCATTCGGCACCGCAACATTTGAAGCAATTGCACCAGTTACTCCTGAACAGTCAGCTCCCATAATAGCTGCAACTCCTCCAGATATTAAACCTTCAGCAGCTGTTGTTGCTGCAGCCGAATCAACACAAGTAGAGTCAGCTCTTTCAACTTTAATACTCTCTCCACCTAATAACGAACCTGAGTCTGAAGCTTCTTTAAATGCAAGCTCAGCAGAAGCAGCCATTGCAGGCGTAAGAGATTCAATAGGACCAGTAAATCCTAAAATGATACCCATTTTGATATCTGCAATTGAGTTTGTTGTAAAACTTGAAACAAACAAAAATGCAGCAATAAATAATTTTCTCATTATCTTCCTCTTCTATTTTTATTGTTAACAATTTATAAAGTACAAATTAAAGCTTATTTGTATAAATATTCAATAACCAAATTATCTTATTTTATTAAGCAAAAATACAGAACTTATGACAATTGTGCCTCCTACAATGAATAAATTTGTTGGCAACTCTCCAAATATTAAAAAAGTGAGTAAAATTCCAAAAAGAGGAGACAATGAATAAAAAGGAAATATCTTAATTATCTAATGGAAAATGGATCAAGAGTTGGCTCATCAGATGTATAGAACCAAGTTGTTTTTACTCTTGTGTAATCTTTTATCGACTCAATCCCCGCCTCTTTTCCGTAACCACTATCTTTAATTCCTCCAAATGGAGCTGAGGGAGAAATTAGTCTATACGTATTTACAAATGTTATTCCTGCTCTTATTGCCTTAGAAACTCTCATACCTCTTGAAAGATTGCTTGTATATACACCAGATGAAAGACCGTACTGATTGTCGTTCATTTTTTCCACTACGTCATCTTCTGTATCAAATTTCATTACTGACAAAACTGGACCAAATAATTCGTTCTCAGCTGTAGGAAGATTATGATTATCACATTCAATAATAGTAGGTGGAAAGTAATAGCCCTCATTAGAAAAAGCATCTCTTTTACCACCACATTTTAGTTTTCCACCTTGATTTAGTGTTTCTTTAATATTTTTTTCAATAATCTCTAATTGTTTAAAACTACTTAATGGGCCCATTTCAGTTTCAGCATCCATTGGTGCACCGATCTTAATTTTAATTGCTCGATCTGAAAGTTTATTTAAAAATTCATCATAAATACCTTTTTGAATATAAAGTCTTGATCCTGCAATACAGCTTTGACCGCTTGCACCAAATATTCCAGCTGTAATACCATTTATTGCATTTTCTTGATTAGCATCATCAAAAACTGCAACAGGACTTTTACCTCCTAGCTCTAAACTCACTTCTGATAAATTTTCAGCAGAATTTTTAATAATATGTCTTGCAGTTTCGGGACCACCTGTAAATGCAATTTTTTCAACTAAATTATGAGTAGTTAAAGCTTTGCCACAAGGATCACCAAAACCTGTGATAACATTTACTACCCCTTTTGGAATACCAGTTTTTTCAATAAGTTTTGCAAATTCAAACATTACAGCTGGCGCTAGTTCAGATGATTTAATGACAACAGTATTTCCCATCGCAAGAGCAGGAGCAAGTTTTGTTGCCGTTAAAAACATTTGCGAGTTCCATGGAACGATGGCAGCAATTACACCAATAGGAATTCTAGTAGTGATAGCTTGAACATTGGGTTTATCAATTGGCAAAACTGTTCCTTCAACTTTATCAGCTAGTCCTGCATAGTAATCGTAATATTCTGCAATATATATTGCTTGTTTTTTTGTTTCTCTGAATAATTTTCCAGTATCAATTGTTTCTATTTCACCAAGTAATTCAGCGTTTTGTCTTAGTTGATCGCCTATTGCTCTTAAAAATTTTGCTCTTTCTCTTGGAAGTAGTTTTGGCCATTCACCCTCAAAAGCTTTTTGTGCTGCATTTACTGCTTTATCAACATCTTTAGCACTAGCCTCAGGTACAGTTGCCCATGGTTTATTATTTTCAGGATTTAAAGTTTCAAATGTTTTTTTACTTTCAGAATCCATCCATTCTCCATTAATGAACATCTGATAATTTTTTAATTTAGTCATTTTTATCTATAAAACTTTTTATAGCTACGTTTACCTCATCCGCACACTCAATACCACAAAGATGTTTTCCATTTTTAATTATTTTTAATTCACTATTTTTAATAATTTTATTTAATTCTTGAGACATATTTACTGTTGAACCCACATCATGTTCTCCTGTCATTACCAAAGTATTAACTTTAATTTCATCAAATTTTTCATCATTTTTATGATAAACAAACAATTCATAAACTTTTAAAAAATTTTGCATATTATTTGCTGATAAAATTGAACTAATCTTTTCGTAAGTATTAGGGTTTTTTTCAAGATATTTATCAGTAAACCATCTTTTTAATGCTTGTTTTGATAGCTTCAATTCTTGTTTTGCCTGATCAAATCTATCACTAACAATTTTTTGCTGTTGCTCTGTTCTTTTGTAAATTGATCCTAATAAAATTAATGATTTTAATCTGTTATTAAATTTTGTTGCAAAGTTTCTAGCTATTAGAGAACCTATTGAAAAACCTACTAAATGAATTTTATTAATTTTTAATTCATCAATTAAATCTATGAGCTGATCAGAAAAATCATCAAAACTAATATATTTCTTTTCCAATTTTGACTTACCATGACCTAAAATATCATAAGAAATTGTAGAATATTTCTTAAAAAATTCTAGTTGAGGTTCCCAAATTTTATTAGTTAAACCTACACCATGTATAAACACTATAGGTATAGATCCTTCTATTTTATTATAAGAATAAAAAGTACCTGATGCAGTTATGCCAGTTGTCATCAGTTTTATTTAGGCTCAATACCCATTTCTTTCATGTCTTGATATCTATCACCTGTTCTTGCATGGGCTCTGCCACTCGAAGCCCCTCCAATTGCAATGACAACTTCATCGTTAAATGGCGCATCGTGAATAGTAAATTCGTGAGTAAGATAATATGGTCTTAATCCAGAATCGGTTTTATGCATCATTGGTATTGATATTTTTGAGCCGGCGGCCCCTCTAGTATTAGTAAAACTTAAATATGAAGTTCCTCCAACTGCGTCTCTAAACTTATTTCCAAATCTTAAAGTATGTATAAATGCTGAGGCATGCTCAATTTCTCCATCTAATCCAACTACTCCTGCTTTACCATAAGCTAAAATTTTATCAGGAGAACCAATTTCTTTTATTAACTCTGGAACTAAAATATCACCTAGTTTTGGAGCTAAATCCAAAATTATAGGTCTTAAATTTTCAACAAACCCTTGACCATGCCATGGATTTTTAAAAACTGCTGCTACAGAAACTAATAAAACAGGCTCCTTAGCTTCTTTACCACCTTCTATAAAAGTTTTATCGACAAATTTTGTAAACTTTCTTAATTCTAAATTCATTTTTTTTCTCTATGTTTAAAACTATCTCTTCTAAAACTGTATAGCGCTTTCGGATCAACATCAACATCAATGACAGCTGGTTTACTAGATTTAATCGCAGCTTCAACTGCATCAGCAATTTCAGAAATTTTTTTAACTTTAAATCCTTTCGCTCCATATATTTCTGCAACTTTATCAAAGGAGGGACCATTAATATCAGCACCCAAATATCTCTTACCATAAAAATCTTTTTGATAAGCTTTTTCTGCTCCCCAACTTTTATTATTCATTACAATAGTGGTTGTATTTATTCCATATTCTACAGCTGTACTTAATTCAGATACAGTCATTCCAAATCCGCCATCTCCCATCAAACTAACTACAGTTCGTTTTGGTTTTGCAACTTTTACACCTAATCCACACGCAAAAGAAAAACCAACTAATCCAAAATCTAAGGGAGTAAATAATGATGGTGGATTATAGTATTCTAGAGCATCTGTTGCTTGCAAACATAGTGTTCCAGCATCAAGAGTAATTGCTGAACTTTTAGGTAATACATTTCTTAGCGACTTAAAAAGTCCAGCTGGCCTTATAGGAAATGACTTTATATCTTTAAGTTGATCTCTCTTATTTAAATATTTTGATCGTTCGTTAAGATAACTATTGGTCCAATCTTTAATAGAAAATAATAGTTTTTCTTTTTTTATTTCTTTATAAATTTGATTAGTAACTGTAGACGCATCTCCAAAAATTCCAACAGTGATCTTAAAATATCTTCCAAGCATTTTATTTTCTAGCTCAACTTGAATAATTTTAGCTTTTTTATTTAGATTATCGTACGAATAAAATGTTGAATTAAATCCAAGTCTAGTTCCAAGAGCTAATATTGCGTCTGCTTCTTTAACAAGTCTTGAAGCAACAGGATTTCCTCGTGGACCCATTTGACCTGCATTTAATCTATGATTAAATGGTATTGCATCTCCATGTCCTGCCGCTGTAACGATTGGAATATTGAGTAATTCTGCAAGATTTATTACATCTTTATACTTGCTTGTATATTTAATACCAGCACCTGCAATTATTACAGGTTTTTTTGAATTTAAAATAATCTTAGCTGCTTTATTAATTTGTGATTGTTTTCCTTTAGTATAATTCTCATTTACATAAGACTTTACATTTTCATTAATTTTATAATTAGAAGTTTCAGCTAAAATATTTCTTGGCATATTTACACAAACAGGTCCTCTTCTCGGTTTCATTGCTAATTTAAAAGCATTACTCATAATAGAGGGTATTTTTTTTGAGTTATTAACTGTCCAAGTTTTTTTAGTAATTGGTTTAAATAACGCTTGTTGATCTAAACCTTGAAATGCATCTTCCATTTTATCTTTAGTAGAGTAGGAGCCTGCAATTGCAATAACTGGGGAAAAAGCTGCTTTTGCTTGAGCTATACCAGTTACTAAATTTGTGGCACCAGGACCATTTTGTCCTGCTAAAATTATACCGGGAGAATTTGATGCTCTTGCATAGCCATCAGCCATGTGAGTTCCAGTTCTTTCGTCTCTAACACCTATAAATTTAATTTCTTTTTCATGATATAAGGCATCAAACATTTCCATAGTTGCAGAACCAATAAGCCCAAATACATGCTTAACTTTTTCTTTTTTTAATGATTTAACGGCGGCTTGGCCACCTGTTAACTTTTTATAACGTTTGATCACGAAACTTTTTTAACTTCGGTATCAATATCATTTTTAAAGTGTGGCATTACTTTTTCAGTAAATAATTTAATACTTTTCATGCAATCTTGATGTTTTACACCAGGAAAGTTAGACCATACTTGTAAGTTTTGTAAATTTAATTCAGATTTTAATTCATGAATTTTATCAGTTACGTATTCAGGTGTTCCAAAAAGCATATTTCTTTTATGAAGAAAATCATAATTTAATAAATCTAATTTACCTTTTGTAACTGGCAGCTCTTCACCTGGATCCATGTGGTTACCTAAACCCCTCCAATGGCAAACCCACCTCATATAATTCACCATATGCTCGCCAGCTTTTTCTTTTGCTTCTTCCATCGTATCAGCCACAAACATATCTCTTACTAAAGAAATACCTTCACCCATTGGTACATTTCTTTTTTCAGCTTCTGATTTTGCATTTTTAAATGCTTCAAATTTAATTTTCAAAGCTTTAACTGTGGGAATCCACATAATGATATTTAAACCTTGTTGTGCTGCCCATTCAATTGATCTAATGCCATCAACAACTTGGTGTATCGCTGGATAAGGTTTTTGATAAGGTTTTGGAAGAACACTAATATTTTCCATAACATTTGTATCAAGGTTTACTAAATCTTTATTTGGTGGACTCATGTCGTGTTGCCAAACATAATCAGGAGCAGGATAAGTATAAAATTCTCCTTTATGATTAAAAAATTTTTCTTTCCAAGCTTTTTTTAATATTGTTAATGTTTCCTCAAACAATCTAAAATTCTTTGCCTGATCTTTCATGTCCGCTTCTTTATTCAAATTTATAGCTTCTCTTCCGTAAATTCCTCTTCCAATTCCTACTTCAACTCTACCTTTTGATAATTGATCTAATAAAGCAATATCTTCTGCCATTCTGATAGGGTTGTGGAAAGTAATTACATTACATGCTTGACCTATTCTGATATCTTTTGTTCTTGCGGCTGCATCAACTCCCATCATCAATGGATTAGTTAATGATTCCATTCCTTCGTGATTAAAATGATGTTCAGTATACCAAATTGAATCCCATTTAGTCTTATCACAATATTCTGTAATTTCTCGTGTTTCGTCTAAAAGTTTGTCGTAAGCTTTGTGTGTCCAGTTTGTAGTATTGCAAAAATATCCAAATTTCATTATGCCTCCTTTAAATTACTATTTAAAAAAGACGACCTGATCCCACTTTCGTATTGGAAGTAACGACGAGTTATGTATCGCTTTATTATTTGATATATTATTGATCTAACGTTGATATTCAATAAATTTTTTCAATGAATTTTTCAAAAAACTTTGAAAAACAATACTTTTTTCTTTGCTCTTTTGTTTTCCATTTAAAAATGATCTAGACATCTTAAAATCATAGGAGGGTTCAAAGAAAAAAGGTATAGACATTCTTTTTGTTTTATTCCATAGCACTCTATGATTGGTAGCTTTAAATTTTCCTTTACTTAAATATTCAAGAGCCAATCCAGTATTTACGACTAATGCTTGTTTATTAAAAGGCACATCATACCATTTTTGATTTTTTCTATTTTGTACCTGTAAACCACCTTTTTTATCCTGATATAAAATTGTAAATATACCACTATCGACATGAGTTTCACATCCAAGAGCTACTCCATCTTGTTTTGATATTTCAACTGGTTTTGTTTGCTTAGGGTAATAATTAAATCTAAGTGTGCTTAATGTTTTATATCTGGAAAAAGCAAATTTAGAAATTTTTATATCTTTTTTATAAATCCATATAACACTTTTAAAAAGTATTTCACCTAAAGAGAAAATATCATCAAAGTATTTTGACAAGGCTTGTATAGAGATCTTATTTAAAGATTTATTTAAATTTAAATATTCAATATAAGGAGATTTATATTTCTTAATATTTGAAGGTTTAATCTTAAAATCACCCAAATCTAAACCCTCTTTTCCATTTACACTATTGGGAAAATATCCTCTATAAACATTATTATTTTTTTTATTCCATTTTTTTGGAGCTAATTTATATTTTTTTTTTTTTGAGGAATTAAAAAAATAATTTCCTATTTTGCATATATTGTTAATTTCTTTGAAATTTATTCCATGGCCAGTTACCTGAAAAAAACCAACTTCAATAAATGCTTTTTCTATTTTTTTTATAGCTCTTTTAGCAACTAATGAGTCAAAATTTGCATCTAATAAACTTGAAATATCGATTGTTGGAATAAAGTTTTTCATTATCGATTTGGAGTGTCAGTAGCAATCATCTGATCTTTTGTTTTTTCTCTTAAATAAATATATATTCCAGCATTTATAATAATACCAACGCCAATAAAAGTTCTTAATGTTGGAATGTTATCAAATAAAATATATCCAATTAGAATTGACCATATAATCAAAGAATATTCATAAAGCGAAACTACAGAAGGTGATGCAATACTGTAAGCATTAAAGATACAGTAAAAAGCAAAAGCGCCAATAAATCCCATGAGAACTATTATTGGCCATGCATAAGTTGGATTAGTAAACCATTCTCTAAAAATAAATTGAAATGTAGGGTCTTCAAAAGTATTAAATTGGCCCTCACCTGTAAAAATAAAAAATAATATACTTATTATTGTTGCTCCAAAATAAAGGTGAAGCATTTGTGTGTAAGAACTATCTTTTTGAGAAGTATACTTTGTGATTGTCATTGATGCTGCGTAACATAGAGCGCATGCAACTGGAGCTAACTTCATATAATCAAAATCATTAAAATTAGGGTTTAGAACAATAAATACACCAATAAATCCCATTAAGATTGCTGACCACCTTCTTATACCAACCTTTTCTTTTAAAAATATTATTGCAAGAATTGAGACAAAAAATGGACTAGAGAAAAATAGAGCGTTAGCCATAGCAAGAGACATATATGTTAAAGAAATATAAAAAAAACTAAATCCAAAGAAAAACAGTATTATTCTCAAAATTGTTAAAAGTGGATAATGAGTTTTTAAAATTATTTTTTGTTTTGAAAATTTCATATAACAAAATAAAAAAAATAATGCAGCTAAAGTTCTACCCAAGTATAATTCATATAATGCAGAGTCATTGTAAATAAATTTAATTAAAGCATCTTGAACTGAAAACACTGCCATTCCAATTAGAATTAACAAAATTCCTTTTGGATTATTTTGTACTGGTGTCATGAATTTAAAATAATATCAGATCCTTTTTCGGCAATCATTAGAGTGGGAGCATTTAAATTTGCACTAGGAATTTCAGGTATAACTGAAGCATCAATTACTCTTAAATTTTCAATTCCATTTACCTTTAAATCCTGATCCACAACAGCCATATCATCAACACCCATTTTGCAAGTTCCACAAGGATGATAAGCTGTATCTGCTTTAGATCTTATATATTCATTTAATTCATCATCAGATTGAGCATCAAATCCTGGACCAACTTCATCGCCAGCGTGTTCAGCTAAAGCAGGCTGAGCAAGAATTTTTCTTGCGACTTTTATACATTCTCTTGTTTGTTTAAGATCTTCTTCCTCTTTTAAATAATTAAATAAAATTTTAGGGTAATCATATGGATCTGATGAATTAAGAGTTATTTCTCCTCTACTTTTAGGGTGATTTGGACTTGCATGCAATTGATATCCATGTGAGTCTGGATCTTTAAGTCCGTGATTTATCACAAAAGAAGGAAAGAAATGAAATTGGATATTTGCAACTTTTCTATCAGGTGATGATTTAGCAAATCCGCCTGCTTCTAAAAATGATTGTGAGCACGGTCCTGACTTAAAAATAAACCATTGGATACCAGCTAAAATTTTAGGGATAAATTTTGTATAAGTATAAAGAGTGTTTGGAGTTTTACATTTTTGCTGAATGTAGGTCTCAAGGTGATCTTGTAAATTTTTTCCAACTCCCTTAGAATTATGAACAACATTTATACCATTATCCTTAAGATGTCCTTCATCACCAATTCCAGATAACATTAATAGTTGAGGAGAATTAATTGATCCACCACTTAAAATTACTTCTTTGTTTGCATAAATTTTTTGCACTTTATCTTTAATTTTTACTTGAAGACCAATTGCTTTTTTTCCATCAAATAATATTTTTTCAACAAAAGAGTTTTTTAAAATATTTAAATTTTTTCTATTTTTTATAGGATTTAAGTAATATTTAGCTACACCAGCTCTTTCACCTTGATGCATTGTAGTATCAAACATACCAAATCCCTCTTGTTCTTCTCCATTCATATCAATGTTTGTTTTGTGACCTGCCTCTCCAGCAGCATCAATAAATGCTTTAAATAATGGATTAGAGTTTTTGGACAAATTTACCGGCAAAGGACCTAATGAGCCTCTAAACTGGTTTTCTCCCTCCGACCAAGTCTCAATTTTTTTAAAATATGGAAGCACTTTTTCATAAGACCAATTTTTTAATCCAAAATTTTCCCATCTTGTATAATCGTCTTTGTTTCCTCTAACAAAAACCATACCATTATGAGAAGAACAACCTCCAATCATTTTTCCCCTTGGACAAAATACTTTCCTATTATTTAAAAATGGCTCTGGTTCAGAATAGTATTTCCAATTATATTTAGGATCATGCATTGTATAGAGTAAGGCAAGTGGCATTTTTACTTTCCAAATATCACTAGATCCACCAGCTTCAAAAATAGCTACAGAATTATTTGAATTTTCAGAAAGTCTATTTGCAACCACGCATCCTGCAGAACCAGCGCCAACAATTAAATAATCAAATTTCATTAAATCTTTTAATTAGAGTTATTGAGGTTGGTCGCCTTCAATCGCAATTCGGTCCATTATTCTTTCATATCCCAGACCTCTTCCAGGAAAAAAATCTGCAATAGCGTAATGAATGACACTTCGATTATCCCAAATAGCAACAGCACCTTCTGTCCAATTAAATCTACAAGTAAGATCAAGTCTTGCTTGATGTTCAAATATTTCTTTTAATATTTGATCACTTTCTTCTTTTTCTAAACCAATAATTTTTTTTGTATATGTCCAATTAACATATAAAATTTTCTTACCAGTTTCAGGATGTGTTCTAACTATAGGATGTTCATTTGAATAAGAGTCGTAATTTCTTTTTTCATTACCTTCCATATACTTATAATCATCGATAAAAAATTCAGCCCCAAGTGAACTATGAACAGCTTTTTTATCTTTTATCTTATCTTTAATTTTAGGATCTAATGTTTCCCAAGCTAATTCCATATTAGAAAAACAAGTATCTCCACCTACAGGAGGTATCTTTATTGACTTTAACACCACAGCTTTTGTAGGTTTTGAATTATAACTTACGTCACTATGCCAATTTTCTCCCCACTGATTTTTTTCCTCTTTACCTTTGATGATTCTTACAATTTCAGGATAATCTTTTAAACCTTTTACATACGCATGCGTTTCTAGAGGCCCAAATTTTCCTGCTAAGGCAATTTGTTGATCTTTTGTTATTGGTTGATCTCTAAAAAATATAACTTTGTGCTCTAATAATAAATCATTTATTTTATTAAAATTTTTATCTGATAAATCAGTTAAATCTATACCTTGAATTTCTGCCCCTAATGCGCCTGAAAGTAATTTTACATCCATGTGTGTAATTTATCCCTAGAATTTTAATTTGTCAAAATGTATAAGAATGAATGACATTAACGCATGCTTATATATTATTAGCAGTTGCTATTGCGGGAGAGATAATTTCAACTGGGACATTAAAAGCCACTGAGGGTTTTACAAAATGGATCCCATCAATGATCTGTATTTTAGCAATATCTATTTGTATGTATACGATGTCTCACGCTATGAAAATATTACCCATTGGAATTACCTATGCTACATGGTCAGGTGTAGGAATTATTGCTTTATCTTTAATTGGAGTATTTAAATATAAACAAATACCAAATTTTGCAACTATAGTAGGTTTAATTCTTATAATAGTAGGAGTAGTTATAGTAAATACTATGAATGATTCTTAAAAATTTATTTTTTAAGTTTTGAAGAAAATTTCAAATTTTCACTCTTAAAAGTTTTAGAATTTTTTGAAATAAATTCTTTCATCAAATCAACTTTTTCTTTTTCAAATTCAACAACTTTTCTTTCATTAAGATCAACATAAAGTGATAAAGCCTCTAGAGTTGCAGCCAAATATTTTTTTTCAGTATGTATCATTTCTAATTTATATTGAATTCTCTTTTTATCATGATCACAGTAAATCAAATTAATATCTACTTCATCTCCTTCTTTTACTTCTTGATCATATGTAATGTGCGACTCGACAACCATTGTACTTTTTTTTGTATTTTTAGCTGAATGTTCACCCATTTTAAAATTTGTTAGCAATACTTCAGATCCAAATTGATCAAAAATCAAAACATAATAAGCTACATTCATATGTCCATTATAATCAGTCCAATCTTTGATTATTTTTTGCTTAGTTAAAAAGATACTCATTTAATTTTTGTTTATTTTATCTGCTATTAAAATTTTTCTTTGCATTTCTCTCAGCACAGGTTTTTCTATTAGTTTACCATCTATTACAACCAAACCTGTGTTTGAATTATTAAATTGTTCCAAAATTTTCTTAGCTTTAACTATTTCATCTTGAGGGGGTGTAAAAACTTCATTTAATATTTTAATTTGTTTAGGGTGAATAGAGCCTTTCCCAGTGAAACCAAGATTCTTAACAAGTTCAGCTTCTTTTTTCATTCCATCCATATTTTCTAAATCTAAATAAGGCACATCTATTACATCTAATCCAGCACTTGCGCCTGCATGAACTAATTTTGATCTTGCATAAAGAAGATTTTCCCATTTGTTATCAACTCTCAACTCTGCAGCCATATCAACTCCCCCAAAATAAAGTGCTACTGTCCGTTTACTAGCGTGCGCAATTTCATAAATATTTTGAAGCGCCTCATTTGTTTCCATAATAACATGAAGATCAGTATCTAAATTACAATCAGTTAGAAGATCGTCTATAAATTTAATTTCGTCAGGTGTCTTAACTTTTGGTAACATTATAGCTTTAATCTTAATTTCGCTTGAAACAAAAGCTTCTAAATCTAAAAGACCAAATTTAGTTCTTTGACAATTAATTCTAACAACTAGTTCTACGTCATTTTTAACATCAAGTGTTTTTAAAGCATTTATAGTATTTTTTCGTGCCATATCTTTATCTTTAATTGCAATTCCATCTTCTAATTCAATGCAAACCATATCAGCGCCTGACACTAAAGCTTTTGGAAACATTTCAGGTTGAAGACCTGGCGTAAAAATGAAACTACGTCTTACTCTAATTTTATTTATATTCATGTTAATCTTTATAATCTGGTTCTTCTTTATCTAAAATTAATCTTATTTGAGATAAAAATATTTTAGCAGTATCGATAGGATAATTCAAAGCTTCCTCAGCAGTTTTTTCTGCAATTTCATGGCTTACAATATTTAATTCTTTATTCACCGAAAGAGCTGTCATATATGTTTCCGCTGCTCTTTCAAAATAATACATAGAATTAAAGCCATCTGCTACAGTCTCACCAGTTGTTATAATTCCATGATTTGCTAATAGCATATGTGGTTTATTTCCAAGTGCATTTGCCATTTTATTTGACTCTTCTTTAAAACCTAAGCCCCCAAATTCATTGTAGACAGAAACTCTATTGTAAAACATCATTGTATTTTGATCGATAGGTTTTAAAGTTGGATCTTTAAGTGTAGAAAGTGCAGTTGCATATTTTGAATGAACATGAAAAATACATCTAGCATGTGGAACTTTTTCATGTATTGCTCCATGTATATTTAAAGCAGTTGGATCAACAATTTCAGGTTTGTTCTTTAATTCATGCCTATTTTCTTTTGTTACTAAGATTAAATCACTAGCTTTAATTCTGCTAAAATGAATACCTGCTTTATTAACATAAAAATCAGAGGACCCAGGTACACAAGCACTAAAGTGATTTGCAACTCCCTCATGCATATTTAGTCTTTCTGTCCACCTGAAAGTTGCAGCTAAATCTTTTTGTAATTCTGTTATTTCCATTTTTATTAATATAAACTATATTTGAATTATAAATTATGAACAATAAAGTTTTTGTGTCTTGTGCAGTAACTGGATCTGGTGATACAGCTAGTAAGCATCCTGATTTACCTAAAACACCAGAGCAAATCGCTAAAGCTTCAATAGAGGCCGCTAAAGCAGGTGCTGCTATTGCGCATATTCACGTAAGAGAGGAAGATGGCACTCCAAGTAGAAGATTAGAACTTTATAAAGAGGTTGTCGATAGAGTTAGATCAAGTGGAACAGATGTAATTTTAAATCTTACTACGGGAATGGGTGGAGATCTTGATATTGGACAAGGTAAAGACCCTCTAGAATTTGGACCTATGACTGATATGGCAAATGTTATGGAAAGAATAGCTAACGCAGAACAATTCTTACCTGAGATTTGTACTTTAGACGCTGGAACATTAAATTTTGGTGATAGCTCAGTTATTACAGTTAATACACCGAATGATCTTAGAAAAGCTGCAAAAAAACTACAAGAGATAAAAGTAAAGCCTGAGATAGAAGCTTTTGATTTAGGTAACATGTGGTTTGGAGCACAGTTATATAAAGAAGGATTGTTGAGTGACCCACCGATGTTTCAAATGTGTTTAGGTATTCCTTGGGGAGCACCTGCAACTACATTGGCAATGCAAGCGATGAAAGATATTATGCCCAAAGAAGGTATTTGGTCGGGTTTTGCAATTTCAAAAAATGAGATGCCATTTGTTGCACAAACAGTATTAATGGGAGGAAATCCAAGAGTTGGGTTAGAAGACAATCTTTATTTATCAAAGGGTAAATTGGCTACAAATGCACAATTAGTTGAAAAAGCTATAAGAATTATAGACGAACTTGGCTATTCAACAATGACACCCGCAGAGACAAGGGAAAAGTTAAAGCTTGTTAAACACAAGTAATGTCTAAACTTAAAAAAGTTGCAGTTATTGGAACTGGAGTAATCGGAGCTGGTTGGATTATAAGATGTCTTGCACACAACAAAATTGTTTATGCATTTGATAAGGATATTAAGCTAAAAAAAAATTTAGTAATTGAAATTAAACGTACATGGCCACAAGTAAGAAAACTTTTTAAAAAAAAAAAATTAAACCTTAAAAATTTTAAATTTTTTACAAATATTGAAGAATGTTTAGAAGGTGCAGATTTGATACAAGAGTGCGCTACCGAAAATTATTCTTTAAAAACTAAATTATTTAAAACCATTGGAAAATATGCAAAACCAACTGCAATTATTTCTTCAAGCTCATCTGGATTATTGCCGACAAGAATTTTTTCAAAATGTAAAAACCCTAATCGTGCAATAATCGGACATCCATTCAACCCTGTTTATATGTTACCAGCAGTAGAGATTGTTCCAGGAAAAAAAACTACTAAAAAATGTTTAGATCAAGCAAAAAATTTTTATAAATCAATTTCAATGAATCCTATCATGGTTAAAAAAGAATTACCTGGATATCTATCGGATAGATTGCAAGAGGCTTTATGGAGGGAGGGACTTCACATTATTAATGAAGGATATGCAACTACAGAAGAATTGGATAGGGCTATAGAGGATGGGCCTGGTTTGAGATGGTCTTTGATGGGAACTTTTTTAACTTTTCATTTAGCAGGAGGAAAGCAAGGTATGAAGCACATGTTAAAACAATTTGGCCCAGCACTAAAATTACCATGGACAAAACTTAAGGCCCCAAATTTATCAAACAAACTAATTAATAGACTAGTTGAAGGTACAAGAAAACAATCAAAAAGAAAATCTGTAGCTCAGATTTCAAATATAAGAGATCAATATTTGTTAGACCTTTTATTGATGAGAAAAAAATACGAGAAAAAATTGAGATAATTAATGACAAAGGAGATGATAAAAAAAACTGGAGGATGTTTTTGTGGAGAAATCAAATTTAATGTAAGTTTAGATAAAAAACCCAGAGTTTTTAATTGTCATTGTATTGATTGTAGAAAAAAAATTGGAGGGATGATCACCATTATCCAACTAAGAGATAATGCAATAGAAATTGATAAAAATAAATTAAATATATTTGAGCATAATGGTGGCAGTGGTAATAAAATTAAAAAATTTTTTTGTAAAAAATGTGCTGCACCAGTTTTAACTTATGTATCTAAGTGGGATAAATATTATTTATATGCAGGAATGTTAGATGATATTAGTATTCTTAAATCAGCCTATAATATATTTTATGAAAACTCACATTTTCCATTCATGGAAATAAGCGAAAGTAACATAAAGACTTAATCGTTTCTTTCTGTATGACCATCAACAGAAATTACTTGGCCAGAAACTTTACTTGAGTCGTCTGATATAAGAAAAGAACACATCTTTCCAATATCTTCTTCCATAATCCATTTTTTCATTGAGCTCATTGAAATAAAATCTTTTTCAATAGATTTTGTTGAAACTTTAGTAAATTTTGCTTTATCTCTAATTACTCTTTTCATTCTATTACCTTTAATTGTACCTGGGCATACTGCATTAACCCTTATATTAAATCTTCCAAGTTCCATTGCCAAAGTTTTTGTAACACCAATGATTGCCCATTTACTAGCTGCATAAGGAGATCGTAGTGGAAATCCAAGAATTCCAGCAGTCGATGAAATATTTATTATTGATCCATTTTTTGATTTTTTAATTAGAGGTATTGCTTTTTTTGTAAAATAAAAATGACTATTAACATCTACATGCAGAGTTTTTTCCCAATCTTTTGATTTAAGTTTTTCAAGAGAGCCAGTAGGACCAGCTATACCAACGTTGTTAATGAGAGCGTCAATTTTTTTAGTTTTCTTTTTAACTTTATTAAAAAATAAAGAGACTTGCTCTTCATTGGATGCATCACATTGATAAACAAATAATCTTTTATTTTTTAAAGGATGTTTATTTAATTTTTTGAGTGATTTATCATTTATATCACAGAGATAAACATAAGCACCTCTAGAAAGACAAACTTTAGCTGTAGCTAATCCGATTCCAGAAGCACCAGCTGAAATAATAATTTTTTTATTGTGTAAACTTTTCATTAAATTTTATCAACTCTCTTACTTATACCTTCTTCTTCCTTAATATTAAATTCTTTATCATTCAAATCGTAGAGCTCTTTAATTCTTAATCCAGTAGTTTCTATTGTTGGTAAATTATTTTTTTTCATTCCTTGGTGCCTTGCAAATACAGCTTGTTTTTTTTTTACTTGATGTGGCTGGAAATCACTAATTTCTTCAATACTAAGGCTATTTCCTTTTTTAATATAACCTGCATCAATCGCATTATTCAGTAATTCTAAACCTCTTTGTGTTCTTACAATTGCTGCATTGAAACCTTCATCTTCTCCTATGGGAGAGCCACCCGGCCAAGTATCTAGTGCAGCTACATCGGCGCTTTCTCCAATTGCATCTGGACAAATTTTACATCTAAAAGGCACTCTCCATGTAGATTCTTCTCCCCAAAAAGAATTATAATCTTTGTCATACTCTTCTCCTGTATCTGTTTTGATATACATTTTACCTGGATTACCATTTCCTCTGTATCGAAAAATTTCTAAGTTCTCCTCTTTAACATTAAAACTTTCAATAAAATCTTGGGATTTTGTAAATTCTCCAAAACCACCACAGACAAGTGTTAATAAATATTTACATGACTCATTAACTCTACCATCTATTTTTGACAGTTGTCTTATTGCACTAATATCACAAGGTTTACCCACAAACGCAAAAGGTTGATTTAAATCTAAAGCTTCATGAAATTTATCTAAAGGTGAGGCAGGTCCATATCTAGAACAACTTCCAGAAGATAAAAGCTCATTCTTATTATGTGAATATTTAGAAATACTTCTCATAGGTTTTTGAGGATCTGTGCCTGTATGAAGTATAAAATTTACTTTTTTTGATTCTAGTAAATAAAGAGATAATCCATTTAATAGTCCTCCCGTTGAACTTTGAAATCTTATCTTTGAGTCTGTAGACCATGAATAAAATAAAGAATGGTAATAACCCCAAATCAAATCAAATTTAGAATTTTTATTTATTTCATTTTTTGGTAAGCCTTCTACTAATACTCCTGGACAAACTTTTTTAATTTTATTTAAATTTTCATTAGATAATGGTGAAATTTCTTGAGGTTCTAACCTTCCTTTTTTTGTCATTGATATTTTGATAGTTTCCCTACCAACAATACTTTCACAAATACCACATCCTATGCATAAACCATTTTTTGTAATATCTGATAATGAATTTATCTCTGACATTAATTTATCTTATTCTTTGTAATAAAGAATTTTAAGACTTAGTAAGTGATGTTTGTAATTCTTTATTAGAAATATAACCTTTTACATTACCTTGTTTATCAATTACTTCACAATTTGAATTAGTGCAAACTACCTGAGGTAGGAATTCTTCTATAAACTGATCTTCTTTAACTTTAATTAAATTATTTTTATCAATTCCATTTGATTCATTTACAGGTTGCATAATAACTTTTGCTTTTATTACCTTTGCTCTATTCACGTCTTTTACAAAAGCTTCAACATATTCATCAGCAGGATTCATAATTATATCTACAGGAGAACCAACTTGCACAAGTTTACCAGCATTTAAAATACCAATATGATCACCTAGCTTAAGAGATTCATCTAAATCATGTGTTATAAAAACAATAGTTTTTTTTAATTCGTTTTGAAGTTCTAGTAATTGATTTTGCATGTCACTTCTGATTAAGGGGTCTAAGGCTGAGAATGCTTCATCCATTAACATTATATCTGTATCTGTTGCTAAAGCTCTAGCTAAACCAACACGTTGTTGCATTCCACCCGATAATTGAGCTGGAAATTGATTTTCAAAACCACTTAAACCAACTGCCTGAATTTTTTGCATCGCAACATCATTTCTCTCTTTTATTTCAATTCCTTGCATTTCCAGACCATAACCAACATTTTGTAAAACAGTTTTATGAGGAAATAATCCAAATCTCTGGAACACCATGCTCATTTTATGTCTTCTAAATTCAATAAGTTTTTCTTGGTTAAGATTCATTACATTTGTGCCTTCAACTAAAATTTCCCCATCAGTAGGATCAACTAATCTATTTAAATGACGAATTAATGTTGATTTACCTGATCCAGAAAGACCCATGCACACAAATATTTCCCCTTCTTCAATCTTTAAACTCACATTATCTAAACCTACCGTGTGTTGAGTTTTCTCTAAAATTTCCTCTTTAGAAGCCCCATCTTTTACCATCGGTAAAATTGATTTTGGATTGGGGCCAAAAATTTTATAGACGTTATTGATTTCTATTTTTGACATTTTGTAACAACTTCTAACAGGACTATACAATACATTAAAGGGAAGAAATAAGTTCAATTCAACCATAAATTGCATTGACAATTTTTAATGAGCAAATAATCATTAGTTAATGGCGCAAATAGAAAAAATTGAAAAAGATATATCAGATCTCAAAATTAAATGGAGTGATGGTGAGGAAAGCAAGTTTAATTATATGTGGCTTAGAGATAATTGTCCAACAGCTCATGATAAAGACTCTCGTCACAGAATGTTTAATATTTTAAATGTATCTAAAGATTTATCAGTAAAAGATTTTAAATTAGATGAGTCTGGTTCTCTTCAAGTTCAGTGGAGCGAGGGGAATCATACTAGCTATTATGATCCAAATTGGCTGAGAAAAAATTGCTATACATTAAAAAATAAATCTAAATATGTTTCTCCTTATAATTTGTGGAACAAAAATCTTAAAAATGAATTTGACTCAATTTGTATAGAACATGATGAAATTTTAGAAACAGATGAAGGATTAATAAAGTGGTTAGAGCTTTTACATCATAAAGGAATAGCTATAGTTAAAAATGCTCCAGTTGAAAAAAAATCTGCTTTTCCAATATTAAATAGAATTAGCCATATAAGAGAAACTTTTTTTAAAACTCCTTTTGAAGTAATAAATATTCCAAAGCCAAATAATTCAGCTTATACCGCTCATGCATTAAGAAATCATATGGATTTACCTTGGTTTGAACTTCCTCCAGGATATCAATTTCTTCATTGTTTGGTAAATTCTGCAAGCGGAGGAGACTCTTCAGCAGTCGATGGATTTGCTGTTGCAGAATATTTAAGAAATCATGAAAATGAAATTTTTGAAACTTTAGTAAAGGTACCATTAAAATTTAGAGACATGGACTACACACAAGAGTCACACAGAGGGTTTCACGCACCAGCAATCAGCTTGACTAAAGATGGCGACTTTCATGATATAAGATTTAGTGTAGCAACAATGGATGTGCTTGATTGTCATCCAGATCTTATGGAAAAAGTTTATAAAGCTCATCATAGATTTGGAAATTTACTTCATGATGATAAATTTCAAATAAAATTTCGTTTAGGCCCAGGTGATATATATTCATTTAACAATAGAAGAGTTCTACATGGCAGAACTGCATTTGATCCAAACTCAGGTCATAGACATTTACAAGGTTACTATATGGATCGAGATGAAATTATTGGAAGATTAAATTATCTTAAAAAATAATTTTATAAGTTTTCAAATATTAAGTTATTTGTTTTATTATATTTTTTAAAATCAGATTTCTTTTTAATTGTATAAAAATATTTTTCTCAGCCAATTTGGATCATAATAGCTAGTATATTTTTCTATTTTTAAATTTTGTATCTTTTTATTATTTAAAAATATTTTATCTAAAATATAACAATTAACTTTTTTATTTTTTGAAGCATTAATTATTTCTTTAATACTTGAAATATTAGAAAAAGATAAACCTACTTTAATGTTTGACTTAATTTTTTGTAAATTAAAGATATTTTTATGATTAAATGAAATAAATGTACATTTTGGGTATTTTGATGTTTCTTTAATTATTTTTTGTAAATTTTTTTTTGATAGTTTTGGCTTTAACTCTATAAATAAAGGGTATTTATTTTTTGATATTTCTAGAACATCCTTAAGAAGGGGGATTCTTTTATTCTTATCATCACTTAGTTTTTCAATATATGAATAATTCAAATTTTTAATACTCATCTTTTTTTTGAATATCCTATTTAAAGTAAAGTCATGGAAACAAACAAATTCTTTATCTTTTGTTACGTGGATATCAGTTTCAATTCCAAAGCCTAAACTAAAAGACTTTTTAAACGATGAGAGAAGATTTTCCTTAAATTTTTTATTAACTATTCCCCTATGGATTATATGCATATTTATAGATGTATTTTGTGAAGATTAAATCTCATATCCTTTTTCTTCAATTTCATTATCAATCAATTCATCTGGAAAGCCCTCTGCTCTAAAATCTATATTATTTAAATCTTCCATTCTTTTGACAATCATAGACGACCATGCTCTAGAGCCATATTTTTTTTGACCATCCTTAAATATCTCCACAATTTTTGGAGAGATCTCTAGAGGAGCTTTTAATTTTTTTGACAGTTCATCAAATAATCCAGTGTCTTTTAATACTAGATCCATTGTAAAATTAATATTATATGAGCCATTTAAAATTACTTGGCTTTCAGTTTCGTGAACAAAAGAATTTCCTGATGAAACAGCAATTCCTTTATAAGCCTTAGAAAGATCTAAATTTGATTTTTTAGCAACTGTCCATGCTTCACCTAAAGCAACTAAATGTACTGATGCCAGATAATTTGTAATTACTTTTAAAACAGAAGCAGATCCTAGTTTACCTGTATGTAAAATTTTTCTTCCCATAACTGTGAGAGCTGGCAAGATTTTTTCAAATGCTTTTCTTTCTCCACCTACGAAAATTGCAATATTTCCTGTTGCTGCTCTATGACATCCTCCACTAACTGGTCCATCTAAAGGAATAGCTTTTTTATCAATAACTTTTTTTCCAATTCTTTTTACTTCAGCTTCATCTGTCGTACTCATTTCTAACCAAATTTTATTTTCTGAAAGACCATCTAAAATACCTTCATTTCCTTCCATTACCTCAGCACAAATTTGAGGAGAGGGGAGACATGTAATGATTAAATCAACTTGTTCAGCCAATTCTTTTGCAGAATTTGCAACCTTCACTCCTAAATCTGAAAAAGATTTTGTTAAGTCTTTATCCAAATCTCGTACAGTTAAATCAAACTTATTTCTTAATAAACTTTTAGCTAATTTTCCACCTACGTTACCTAGACCAATAAATCCTACTTTCATTTTCTATCTCCATTCTTTTTTGTATATAATATCATAATCACACCAATAATAATAACAGTGCCTCCAACAAATAATTCTATAGTTGGTTTTTCACCCAAAATAAATATAGCTGCTAATAAACCTGTTGGTGGAATTCCCATTGTTACTATGGGTAGTACTTTGTAAATAGGATTATTTTTTAATACATAATAAAAACATCCATAAGTTATCGGCTGCATAATGAAACCAATATAAATAGCAATCATCCAATGGTTAAAACTTGCATTTTTAATATAGTTCAAAGAGTTACCTTCAAAAAAATTTGAAAATCCAATTAAAATTGGTCCTGAAAAAAAGGCTAACCATGCAACAAGTGAAAGAGGATTTATTTCTTTACTTAGAGGTTTTACAATTACTTGTCCAAGAGCCCAAATAGCTGATCCTAAAATAGTTAAAGCTATACCAATAAATTTGCCATCTAAATTTGGAGAACCAGTTAGGATATATACACCAACGAAGGCGACACTTATTCCAATTAATGCTCTAAGTGTTGGTATTTCTTTAAGCATGAAATAGGCAAAGATAACTCCAAAGGGGACTTCAGTTTGAACAAGTAAAACAGCAGCAGATGCATCAATGAGATTAAGACCAGTATAGGTAATACTATATTGTAAAGTATTTGCTATAAAAGAAGCGACAAATATCTTTTTTAAATAACCTCTAGGTATTGGAAACCACCATATTAAAATTGATGCTGCAAAAATAAACCTTATACCCATTAATAAAATAGGAGGGAAAGATTCAAAAGCAGGTTTAGCAATCACAAAACCAAAACCTAAAAATATTGGAACTAAGGATGCAATTATAGTGTCTTTTAAATTCATATTTTTTTTTAATAATAATGATTATTAAAGAACTTGTGATATATTGGCTTTTTAAAAAATGAATTCAACAAAAATAGATCCTAAGTATATAAGTAAATCAAACCCTAGAATCGGACTTATAGCATTAGCTAGCGATTTCATGATTGAAAGAGATTTCTTAAATGTAATTAAAGACAGAGATATTGATTTTTTCGTCAATAGAATTGAATGCTATAATCCGTTAACTAAAGAAAATTTAATTAAAATGGCAAATAAAATTACAGAAGTAACTCAAGATATTTTGCCAGATCAAGATATAGATTGTGTGGTCTATGGGTGCACATCCGGGACTATAGCTGCAGGATATAAATCAATTGAAAAAAAAGTTAAAGCAGCAAAACCAATGGCAGACTTAACAACACCAAGTTCTGCTGCAATTAAGGCATTAAAAAGATTAAATATAAAAAAACTTTATGTATTTACGCCTTATAGCAAAGTTTTAAATGATGAAGTATTAGAATATTTTAAAAGTGAGGGATTTGAAATTACATCAAATTCATATTTTGATATCGAATCAGATTATGATATTGGAAAGGTTGATCCTGATTATTTATTCGAAGTTCTATCTCAAGTAGATTTAAATGGAGCAGAAGGTTTATTTGTATCCTGTACGGCTTTACCAGCATTATCTATAATTGATAAATTAGAAAAAAAATTAAACACAACAGTTTTATCTAGCAATCAAGCACTTATTTGGGATACACTTGTAAAAATTAATAAAAATGAGTCTGTAAATGGTTTTGGAAAACTTTTTGATAATAATTAGCCATGCTTTTTAATAAAGAGGAATACAAACTAAGATTAAAGAAAGTTCAAAAAATGATGCAAGATAAAGGCATCGAATTACTAATTTCACATGATACAAATAATTTAAACTACCTAACAGGTTATGATGCATGGTCTTTTTATTATGCTCAATGTGCAATTGTTCATGTAAATGCCGAGGAACCATTATGTTTTGTTAGAGCACAAGACGCTGGTGGTGCCTATATCAAGTCATATATAAAAAAAGAAAATGTTATTGTATATGACGAGAATTACATCCATACATGGCCAAGACATCCTTATGATTACTTAGTTGAAATCATTAAAGAGAGAAAATGGGATAAATTATCTATTGGGCTTGAAATGGATTCTCATTATTTTACAGCCTTTTGTTATGAAAAAATAAAACAAGGTTTACCGAATGCAACACTTAAAGATAGTGATAGACTTGTAAATTGGGCAAGACTAGTAAAATCTGAAACTGAAATAGGTTATATGAAGTCTGCTGCTTTGATTTCGGAAGTGGGAATGAAAAAGGCAATGGAAGTTATAAATCCTGGGGTTAGACAATGTGATGCTGTAGGTGAAATACAAAAATCTTTATTTTATGGAACAAAAGAATTTGGAGGAGAATATTCTAGTATTGCAACTTTGCTTCCAACTGGAAAGGGCACTTCAGCTTCACATTTAACCGCTTCCCAAGATAAATTTGTTGAGGGAGAAGCCACTATTATTGAATTATCAGGAGTTTACAAAAGATATCATGCGCCAATGGCCAGGACTTTATTGCTTGGAAAACCGGATCAATTAAAAATTGATACTATGAATAAAACAATAGAGGCACTTGAGGCTGGCATAAATGCAACAAAACCTGGAAATACTGCAGACGATGTAGCTCAAGCTTTTTGGGGAATATTGGATAAATATGGAATAGAAAAAAAATCTAGAACAGGATATTCAATTGGAATTGGTTATCCACCAGATTGGGGTGAGCAAACTTTAAATATTTATAAAGGCGACATGACTGTTTTAAAACCTAATGTGTGCTTTCACATGATCGCTGTAATGCAATTTGGCGATTGGGGAGTTGAAGCGTCAGAATCTATAAGAGTGACAGACAAAGGATGTGAATTATTTTGCAATATGAGCAAAGAATTACACATTAAATAATTCACTTGATTATACAATTAACAAATGATTTAAAACTCGATATAAATGATAGAAATTTTAAGAGTATTCAATGGCAAATAAACAGTTTGTAAGATTTGATAATGTAGACAAAAGTTATGATGGAAAGGAACTTGTAGTTAAAGGTCTTAATTTAGATATCGCAGAGGGTGAGTTTGTAACAATGTTAGGACCATCAGGCTCAGGTAAAACCACATGTTTAATGATGCTTGCTGGTTTTGAAACTCCAACAAATGGTCAAATCTATTTAGATAATAATGTAATATCTAATATACCTCCTCACAAAAGAGGAATTGGAATGGTATTCCAAAATTATGCCCTATTTCCACACATGACTGTTTATGAAAATTTAGCTTTTCCTTTAAGAGTAAGAAAAATTCCTAAAGATGAAACAGATAAAAAAGTTGATAAAGCTTTATCTATGGTATCGCTTCAAGGTTTCGAAGCTAGAATGCCAATGCAATTGTCAGGTGGTCAACAACAAAGGGTGGCGGTAGCAAGATCATTAGTTTTTGATCCTCAATTAGTTTTAATGGATGAACCACTAGGAGCCTTAGATAAAAATTTAAGAGAGAGTATGCAATATGAAATAAAACATATTCATGAAAGTATTGGAGTAACCGTTGTTTATGTTACCCATGATCAAACTGAAGCTTTAACTATGTCAAATAGGATTGCAGTTTTTAATGATGGAAAAGTTCAACAACTATCTAGTCCAGATGAATTATATGAGCGACCTGTAAATTCATTTGTGGCTGAGTTTATTGGAGAAAATAATACTTTTGGTGGAGAAATAATAGATTTGTCTGGAGACAAATGTAAAGTTAAATTAAATTCTGGTTCAGAAATATTTGCAAATCCTATTGTTGCTAAATCTAAAGGAGAAAAAACTACTGTTTCATTAAGGCCAGAAAGAGCAATCATTGATCCTCAATCATCTATGGATAATAATCATAAAGGTAAGATAGAAGAAGTAATCTATCATGGCGATCATACTAGATTAAGAGTAGATCTTTTGGGAAATAAAGAATTTATATTAAAAGTTCCTAATAGTTCGAGTGGAATGAATATTAAAGAAGGTAAAGAAATTAATATAGGCTGGAACAGCTCAGATTGTAGAGCTCTAGACCCGAAATAATTTTTTAAAGTGTTAAAAAAAGACTTCTATACTCTATAAAAATGAACAGTTGACTCTACTAGTTAATGTTGTTGTACTAATGCTTTATATAAAAACGTTTAAACGGAGGAAAAATGAAAAAATTAAGTAAATTATTACTTGCTCTTTCTTTTGTACTTTCAATTACTACTTCAGCATTTGCAGTTACTGTGGTGTCATGGGGTGGTGCTTACACAGAAAGTCAAAAATTAGGGTATGGTGATCCTACAGCAGCAAAGTTAGGAATACCTGTTAATTGGGTAGACTACACTGGTGGATTATCTGAAATTAAAGCTCAAAAAGAAGCTGGAGCAATTACTTGGGACATCATGGATGTATACGCAAAAGATACAATCATCGGATGTGACGAAGGAATTTTCCATGAATTCGATTTTGACAAAGACTTTCTACCTGCTCCAGATGGAACACCTGCAAGTCAAGACTTCTTCACTGGCATGCCTTCTAAATGTGCAGTAGGAAACATTCTATATTCTTGGAACTTTGCATATAATGATGAAAAAATTGGAGATAAAAAACCAAAAACTATTAAAGATTTTTTCAATACAAAAAAGTTTCCTGGTAAAAGAGCAATCTACAAAGGTGCAATGTCTAACTTAGAAATCGCATTAGTTGCAGATGGAGTTAAAGCTAGCGGATCACAAGCTGGTGGAGACTTACTTTACAGAAAAATGGAAGGTGCTGGTATCGATAGAGCTTTAAATAAAATCAAAAAACTTTGTACAGATCCAAACGGTGGATGTGTATTCTGGAATGCTGGTGCTCAACCGCCTGAATTACTTGCTAATGGTGAAGTAGTTATGGCAACTGGTTGGAATGGTAGATTCTTTAATGCGCAAATGGAAGGAACTCCACTTGTACAAGTTTGGGATGCACAAATTCTTGACTATGAATATTTTGCATTAGTAAAAGATGGTCCAAACTATGCTAGCGGTGATGCATTAAAAGTTCTTGCAGAAATGACAAGTACTGAAGGTTTAGCTGGAAGTGCTAAGTATATTGCTTATGCACCATGGAGAAAATCTTCTATTGCTATTATGGAAGCTGGAGAGCCTTGGTTTAAAGATGGTAAAACTAACATGGTACCACATATGCCAACAGCTCCTGCTAACTTAAAAAGCCATATCCTTATGAATCCTGACTACTGGGCAGATAACCAGGACGAGATTAATGAGAAATGGGAAGCTATGAAAGCTGGTCTATAATTTAGTTTTATAGATTTAATTTTTATTATAATATTAGGGCGGTTATTTTAACCGCCCTTTTTTTTTAAATTATGAGTAAAGAACAAATTTTATCATCAGACGGTATACCTTTAGAGCAAAGTCTCAAAAAGGCTGAGAGAAAAAATAAATTAAAAGCGGTTTTACTTGTAGCTCCATTATTTTTATTTCTTCTTATTATTTACGTTTTTCCAATAGGAGACATGTTATTTAGAAGTGTTGATGATCGAATGATTACAAAAATGCTTCCTAATACCTTCAAGGCAATGGAAAAATGGGATGGAAGAGATTTACCAGACGAACCTGTTTATAAAGCGATCTATGATGATTTAAAATATTTAAAAGAAAATAAAACTTATGGAAAAATTATTGCAAGATTAAATTATGAAAAATCAGGATTTAGTAGTTTGATTAAAAAGACTGTTAGAAAATTAAATAAGGTTGAAGAGGGTAACTATAAAGAACAATTTATAAAGATTCATAAAAGATGGGGTCAGCCAGAATATTTAGTAGCACTAAGAAATGCAGCCCCTAATTGGTCATATGCAAAATATCTTAAAGGTATAGATATGAAATTTGATCAAGATAAAAATATAACCCTCGTTGAAGAAGATAGAAGAATTTATAAAATTTTGTGGTTTAGGACAGTGAATGTTGCTTTCTGGGTAACAGTTTTTTGTTTTATTCTTGCTTATCCAATTTCCCATTTATTGGCTACTTTACCAATGAAATATAGCAATCTATTAATGATATGTGTCCTTCTTCCTTTTTGGACATCATTATTAGTTAGAACATCAAGTTGGATGGTTTTGCTACAACAACAAGGACCAATTAATGATTTAATTGTTTGGCTTGGTTTAGCTACAGATGATAATAGGCCAGAGCTGATGTACAATGTTATTGGTACATTTGTTGCTATGACTCAAATATTATTGCCTTTTATGGTATTGCCTCTTTATAGTGTAATGAAAACTATCTCTCCAAGTTTAATGAGAGCTGGAAAATCATTAGGTGGAACTCCATTAGTATCTTTTGTAAAAATTTATTTTCCTTTAACAATTCCTGGAATCGGTGCTGGTTGTTTATTAGTATTTATCTTAGCTATAGGATACTATATTACTCCTGCATTAGTTGGGGGAGCCAGTGGTTCGTTAATAAGTAACACGATTGCTTATCATATGAAAAGCTCATTAGATTGGGCATTTGCATCTGCACTTGGAACAATGTTGTTGATAGGAGTTTTAGCAATTTATTGGGTTTATAATAAACTTGTAGGAATAGATAATATAAAATTAGGATAAATTATTATGGCATTACCAAATCATACACCTTTAAATTACAGAATATGGCATTACACATATTTAACATTTTGTGGCTTAGTTTTCTTTTTTCTAATTGCACCTCTATTTGTAATTTTACCATTATCATTCAATGCTGAACAATATATTCACTTTTCTGCAAAGATGTTAGCGTTAGATCCAGAAGGTTTTTCGTTAAGATGGTATGAGGATATGATTTTTGGTACAAAAAATCCATGGGGACTAGCAACTAAAAATAGTTTAATTATTGCTTTCTTTGCAACAATAGGCTCAACAATACTTGGAACAGTTGCTGCGTTAGGATTGAGTAGCAGACACATGCCTTACAAAGCTGCTATTATGGCTTTATTGATTTCACCAATGATAGTACCATTAATTATTTCAGGAACAGCAATATTTTTCTTTATGGCAAAGGTTGGTTTAGCTGCAACACATACCGGTATTGTATTATCTCACATCATTCTAGGAACACCATTTGTTGTAATTACAGTTACAGCTACTCTATCTGGTTTTGATCATAGTGTTACAAGAGCAGCCGCAAGTCTTGGAAGCAATCCAGTGAATACTTTTATGAAAATTACTTTACCTCTAATCATGCCTGGTGTGATCTCAGGAGCTTTATTTGCATTTGTAACTTCATTTGATGAAGTTGTAGTGGTTTTATTTTTAGCTGGTTTAGAAAATACAACTATTCCGATTCAGATGTGGGTTGGCTTGAGAGAACAACTAAGCCCAACAATTATGGCTGTTGCTACATGTTTAATTGTAATGTCAACTTTGATATTAGTTAGTGCTGAGTTGTTGAGAAGAAGATCTGAAAGATTAAGAGGAATAAATAGATAATAGATTAATTTTTTCCAACCAAGTTTTCATAACTTTCAGAAAGATCTAAAATTAATTTACAAACTTTATATTTGTTATCCTTAATACATGAAACAGGAGTAATTTCTGCTGCTGTGCCTGTTATAAAGCAGCCCTCAAAATTTGAGAGTTCATTAGGTAATATTTTTCTTTCATTAACTTTTATATTTTTTGATTTTGCTAAATCAATTACTGTTTTTCTAGTTATACCATCTAAAAATGAGTCAGGTATTGGTGTATGTAATTCGTCATTTTTATCTTTAAAAAATATGTTTGCACTTGTTGCTTCTGCAACGTTCCCCTCATGATCTAACATCAATGAGTCTGTGAAGCCCTCTTTTTCTGCCTGGTGTTTTGATAGAGTGCAAATCATATAAAGACCAGCTGCCTTACTATCCCATGGAGATGAATTTTGAGGAGGTCTTTGCCATTTTGAAATATTTAATTTAATACCATTTAGTTTTAACTTTGGGTCAAAGTATGCAGGCCAATCCCATATAGCGATAGCTACATTTATTTTAGTATTCTGCGCAGAAACTCCCATCATTTCACTCCCTCTCCAAACAAAAGGTCTAATATATCCATTTTGAATGTTTTGATTTTTAACAAGACTAACTGTAGCAGAGTTAATTTCTTCGATAGTATAAGGAATTTTCATATCCATTATTTTAGCTGAATGAAATAGTCTTTGAGTATGCTCTTCTAGTTTAAATATTTTCGTATTATAAATTCTTAGACCTTCAAATACTAAACTTGCATAGTGCATTCCATGACTAATTACGTGAACTTTTGTATCTTGCCATTCTACAAGTTTGTTATTAAACCAAATTTTTCCTGATCTTTTATCGAATGGGATTTGTTCCATCTATCTTTATTGAATATTTTCTATAACTGTAGCTATACCCATACCCAAGCCTATACACTGAGTAGATAAAGCATACTTTTTATTTTCTCTAACAAGTAATTCTGAGGCCTTACCAGTAATTCTTGATCCAGTTGCTCCAAGTGGGTGACCAAGTGCTAATGCTCCACCATCCAAATTAACTTTATTAATATCAATCTCTAAATCTTTTATACATGCTATAGACTGTGATGCAAAAGCTTCATTAATTTCAACTATGTCAATTTCATTAATTGTTAAGTTTGCCCTTTCTAAAGCTTTCCTTGATGCTCCTATTGGACCTAAACCCATAAAGTCAGGTTTACAACCTTCCACAGCGGTAGATACTATTCTGCCAAATATTTCTAAATTATTTTCTTTTGCATAATTTTCTTCACAAATTAATACTGCTGATGCACCATCAGTTAATGGAGATGAGGTTGCAGCAGTGACTGTTCCATTTTGATCAAATGCAAGTTTTAATCCATCTAATTTTTCTTGGCTACTATTTGGCCTAATATTTTCATCTGTACTACAATCTCCTATAATTACAATTTCATTTTTAAATTTTCCGTTTAATTGGGCTTGATGAGCTTTATGATGACTTTTAATAGCAAACTCTTGCTGTTCTTTTCTTGATATATTAAATTTTTTTGCAACATTTTCTGCTGTAGTCCCCATTGTAAAATAAACGTTTGGATTTTCTTTTTCATTATATGGATATGGTAGAGGATCAAAACCAGTATTTACTCTTGTCATACTCTCAACTCCTCCGCAGACAAAAACTTTACCAGAACCCATCGCAATTTTTCCAGCTGCAATATGAATTGCCTCCATAGAGGAACCACACCAACGATCTACCGTCATACCTGAAGTTTTGATTTCCATATCGGTAAGAAAAGTAACTAATTTTCCAATATTAAAACATTGTTCACCAACTTGAAAAGCGCAACCAATCACAATGTCCTCAATATCTTGCTTATTTATATTTGTTTTTTTTACTAAATTTTTTATCACTTCAGCCAGCATATTTACTGGTTTCACATCAATTAATGCACCTTTTCTTGCCATGGTAAAAGGTGATCTTGAATAACCTGCTATAACTGACTTAAACATAGGACGTATATATATATATTTAATCTGGAAATGGCAAAGAAGTTATAGTCCCATTCCTTTTCTCACCATCCAACATTTGAACAATTACGCTTTGTCCTAAATTCCAATAATCTTTTAAAATCATTGATAAGCCAATGTTCTTTTTAATTCTTGGCGAATATATACCAGATGTAATTTGACCTATCTCTACACCATCCTCAGTCAATACCTTTAGCGGTTGACTTGTAGCTTTAGTGGCACTACCGTTGAATATTATTCCTCTCATTTTTTGTTTTATTCCATGATTTTGAATTTTCGACAGAGCTGTTTTTCCTATGAAGTCATGACTATTGTCAGATTTACAATATTTATCTAAATTGCACTCCAAAGGATTATTCTCTCTTGTAAAATCATTACCATATGACATTAACCCGCCTTCTATTCTATCAATTAAATTAGGACATCCTGGTGAAATATTAAGATTTTTTCCAGCGTCCCAAAGGGTATCCCAAAGTTTTTCTCCCATTTCTGTTATATTAAAATGATCTTCATGGACTTTAAAATAAATTTCAAAACCATCTTGTTTGCTATAACCAGATCTTGCAACAACTTGTTTTGTTCCTAAAAAATCTACTACTCTAAAATTAAAAAATTTAATTTTTTTTATTTCTTCTCCAAAAACTGACACCATTAGTTGCTCAGCTTTTGGCCCTTGAATTGCCAAAGGGTAAACATCTGGTTCAATTATATTAACATTTAAATTTAAACCTAAGGCATATCCCTTTGCCCATAGTAAAATATCTGAATCAGCAATAGAGATCCAAAACATATCATCATCTAACTTAAGTAAAACAGGATCATTTATCATACCTGCATTTTCATTGAGCATTGGAATATAAAAACATTTACCAGTTTCCATATCTTTTAATGAACGTGGTGTTAATTTTTGAACAAGTTTAAAAGCATCAGGCCCACTTATCTGAACTTGTCTTTGACAAGAAACGTCCCACATTTGAACATTTTTACTAAGATGCCAATAGTCTTCTTCTACTGAGTTTTTAAATCCTTTTGGCAGAAGCATATGATTCACTACAGTAAAATCTGATACACCATGTTCCTCTACTCTATTAGTATATGGTGTTCTTCTTATCCTTCGTGACATATTTAATTTGATATTTTTTGACATAAATAAATTTAAACTTCTTTTTATTCTGACCACCAAATAGAATAACCGTTTGGAGATATTATGATTGGTATATGATATTTTTTTTTTGGATCTTCCATTTTAAACTTAATTATGATCTCAGATATGATTTTTTTTTCTGAAAAATAATCTGCTGTCTTACAAATCATTTCATAATCACATCTACAATCATCATTTGAAAGTTCAAAATCTTTTAAAATTCTTCCCTCTTTATCTGTTTCTGATTCAAAAAAAATTATTTTTTCACCTGATTTTTTTATTTGATGAATAATGATTTTTACACCGCTTGCGTGAGTGCCATTAACTGAATTAAGTAAATGAGATGATAGGATAGCCATAATTATTCTATTGAAGCCTTATCTCTTTTATCACTGACGGCTGCAACTATTGGACTAATTACTCCTTTTGCTTTTACATTTACACACGCAGTTTTCCCGCTCTCTAGCGCTCTTTTTAAAGCAGGTGCTAATTGCTCTCTTTTAGTTACTAACTCTCCATGACCACCAAAACCCTCAAAAATTTTATGAAACGGTATATCTCTAAAGTCAGTTGCAAAATGTTTACCACTTTCAAACAAACGCTCTTGTTGTTGGGATATACAATCTAAACCACCATTATTATCAATAACAACTACAATTGGTTTTTTTTCTTGGAAGGCAGCCTCTATAGATAGTCCTCCAGAAAGAAAAGCTCCATCACCGCTTATAAGAATTACATTGGAGTTAGGATGAATATTTTTTGCTGAGAGTGCAAATGGTACCCCAACACCTAACATACTAAAAGTACCTGGATGCAAAATACCTCCCATTTTTTTCCCTTTCGATCCTGCAATATTAATTGCAATTTCTGACCAGAAGTGTGTATTACCACCATCGATAACAAGCCAATCTTTTTCTCCGATTATATCTTGAACGTCTAAAGCTAATTGCAGAGGGTGTATTTTACCTCCATTAGTTTCAGCATCTTTTGTTTCTTTATTTAAATCAGCTAATGTTTCGTTTACCCATTCCTTCTTTTTGGTTCTATTTAATTCAAACCACTCATCACTTAAAGTCCATTTTTTATTATCTTTTAATTTATTTAAAGTTTCAAAGAAAACGCCAGGATCACAAAGTAAATTTATATCTGCTGCTCTATTAAGTTCTATTTCTTCATGAGAACCGTTAATACAAACAAGTTTTGTTGTTTTAGGAAACAGGGGAGGATTACCAAAATTCATCTGATTATCTAATCTTGCTCCAACCATTAAAACTAAATCAGATTCATGTAATGCAAATTTTGATGGTGGATATTGATGGACGTCTGCAAGACCCATGTATGCTTTTGCTTCTTCGCCTAATAATTTTTGATGATAAGGGATGTTAAATATCGGAATATGTAAATTGTTACCAACTTTTTCCAATTGTTTTTCAGAACTAGACCACCAAACACCGTGCCCACCTATTAAAACTGGTCTTTTTGAACTGCATGCAATTTCCAGCACTTCTGATAAGTGAATAGGATCAGGCCATGCCTTAGAAATAATCTTGTTAGTATGTGAAAATGGTCTTTCTTCAAGTCCTGCATTTTCTAAATATGACGAAAACATAATATCAACAGGTACGCTAAGATGTACTGCACCTGGATAACCATTAGTTGCTATTTTATATGCCTTATCTACAAATTCACGAATTCTTTCTCCATCTGTTATACTCGCACTATATTTTGTTAATGGTTCTGCAATTGCAACATCGTCAATTTCTTTAAAACCCCCTGAGCCTTGTCTTTTTAAACTACTAGAACCAGTTATAAATATTACGGGCGATCTTTCACCCCAAGCTTCCATCATTGAAGGTACAGCATTTGCAAATCCTTCCGGACCAACAAGACATACAGCTGGTTTACGAGTAATTCTTGTATGACCATCTGCTATATGACCTGCTATTTGTTCATGAGGACAGTTGATTACTTCCATCTGGCACTCCATAAAACCTTCTAAAGCAGGATTACAAAAACCACCTGATAAAGTAAATACATGTTCAATTCCTTTATCTTTTAAAGCTCTAGCAATTAATGATCCACCTCTAATTTTTTTATCAGCCATAACTTAATATTTTGTATTTCCTATAACTTCTTTCGCAACTATTTCTGATGAAATATCATTAATATCATTTAACCCAACCAACCCAAGCGTTGTGCTTGTTTCCTCTTTTAAAATTTCGACTATTCTTTTTAAACCTTTTTCTCCATCAGCACCCATAGCATACATAACAGGTCTACCTATCATTGTATAGTCTGCCCCTAAAGCAAGTGCTCTCACAATATCACTACCACTTCTTATTCCACTATCAAAAATTAAAGGAAATTGTTCACCAACAGCTTTTCTGATTAATGGGAGAATATTTATAGCAGCTGTAGCACTATCTAATTGTCTTCCTCCATGATTTGAAACTTGTATTGCATCTGCACCTGCATCTTTAATTTTTATTGAATCTTTTGGCGACATTACTCCTTTGACTATAAGTTTACCTTTCCATTTATCTCTTACTCTTTTTAATGTTTCAAAATCTGTTGAACCTCTACTTTCTTTTCTTTTAAAAATTCCATCTCCACTTTTTGATGTTACATAGTTCATTGGTTTAGGGATTCCTTTAAACAAAGTTGTTAAAGACCAGGTTGGGTGTGTTGCAAAATCAAAAAATTGTTTTGGTCCTATTTTGAATGGATATGCAAAACCATTTTTATCATCTCTAGTTCTTCTTGATAAAACAGGTACATCAACAGTTAATATCAGGGTCTGATAACCTGTTTTTTCAGCTCTTTCAATTAATTCCATCACAAAATTTTCATCTTGGAATATATATAGTTGCATCCAAGAACGTCCCTCTGATAACTCATACATCTTTTCCAAAGTAGTTGTAGAAGCCATAGATACACACGTTGGAATATTATTCTTCGCACTTTCTTTTGCCAACATTATATCTGCACCAGGCCATGATAAATTAGTCATCCCCATTGGCGCAAAACCAAAAGGATAATCGAATTGATAGTCAAAAAATTTTTTTTTTAGACTCCTTTTTTCTACATTTCTTAAAACTCTTGGCTCAAGTCTTATTTGATCTAAAGCAAGACTATTTATTTCTGATAATTTTTCATCACCAGATGCTCCATCAATAAAATCAAACACTAGTTTAGGAAGTCTTTTTTTTGACAGTTGAATAGCTTCTTTGATACTATAAATTTTATTACTTGGTAAAACTTTACTCATATTTTTAATTTATATACTCTTTTAGACTAATTTTATTATTATTATCAATAAAATAAGCATCGCAATTTTTTCTTGAACAACATAATTCTTTCGCTTTTCCATCTTCAAACAATACAGCAACACCATCATCTATTGCTATACCTGATGGTAAATTTTGATTTTTAATTTCAATTGCAAATCTATTTATTCTATCTTTTTCAGAAGAGTGTGGCGTGCAACTTCCAGATATCAAATTAATTCCCTTTAAAGGCTTATAGGTTGGGCCAAGACAGTCTGTTAAACTCCAGTCAAACCAGCATATAGCTCCTGCACTTACACCAGATAAAATGATTCCTGAGTTGTAAGCTTTCTTGAAAATATTATCTAATCTATTTTTTCCCCATATTTTTAACATCTCAGATGTATTTCCACCACCTACATAAATTATATCATTTTTAAAAATCCATTCTGAAAAACTATCTATATTTTTATACAATTCAAAATGAGATAATTTTAAATCGTATTTTTTCAATTCTTGATAAAAATTATCAATTTTTACTGGATCATCCTTGCTAGCTGTAGGCAAAAAACCAAATCTAATTTTATCTTTTTTACATTGAGAAATTACAAACTCATCTAAAGCTGGATCAGACTTATGTGTAAATCCACCGCCACCAATCGCGATAATTTTTTTTTTAATTTTATTCATTTAATTCGTTAAGATTTTGGATTAAAAAAATAATATATATTAAAGACTAATAAAAGAAACTTTGAATGTTTGATTTGGTTCGTGCAAAAATATCTAAAAATAATATTTTGAGAGTAGGGATTAATATGAGTAATTTTTTATTAGTTAATAAAGACAGCACTTTTTCAAATCCTAAAGGACTATCACCTGATATAGGAGCATTATTAGCAAAAGAATTAGATTTGCAATGTCAGTTTATATCTTTCAAAAATCCTGGTGAACTAGCAGATGCGACAGGCCAAAATAAATGGGATGTAGGAAATTTTGCTTATGAAAAAAAAAGGGCTGAAATTATAGATTTTAGCAATCCATATATTAATATTGATGCAAATTTTATAATGAGAAAAGATAATCAAATTTCAAAAAATGAAGAAGTTGATTCCAAAAATTTAAAAATTGCAGTAGTTAATAGAAGTGCTTATGATTTATGGCTTTCAGATAATTTTAAGAATGCAAAAATTGTAAGAGCTAAAACAATTATTGAGTCTCATAAATTATTTAATGAAGGAAAAGTTGATGTTTTAGCAGGATTAAAACCAAAATTAATTGAAGAATTGGCAGAAAATAAAAACCTCAAGATAATTGATAAACCATTTACTTTTATAAAACAATCGATAGGAATAAAAAAGGGAAGCGTAGAAGCAACTAAGTTTTTAAACGATTTTATCTTAAAAATTATTTCTGAAGGAATTATTGAGCGCCTACTAAAAAAACATAAATTAGAAAACAAATTAAGTATTCCAAAGATTTATTAATTTTTAATTCCTTTCCATGGCTCAGGTTTTGTTGGCACCTCTTTATTTATACCTCTAACGATTTCTCCTTTAGGATCATACATCGGCAAAGTACAAATTTCTGCCTTATGAAAATTTCCATCAATACATTCAACATCAACAATAGTTCCTGGTCCTGTTTCACAGCTATCTAAAAGTACTATCCCAACACCACACACTTGATAAGGAGACCATGTACTTGATGTTACGGAGCCAATTACTTCTTTATCAATTTTTAAAGTTCTTCCTTTTTTAGCTATTCCGTCAACAACACGAATACCCCAACTTCTACATTTCTTATCAGAATTTATTAAAGCTTTTTTTCCAATGAAATTATCTTTGTCTAAGTCAACAAAACGACCTAATCCAACTGTAAATGGATTTGTATTGCTTGTAAAATCTTGACCAGCAGAAAGAAGTCCTGCCTCAATTCTTCTACCTCTAAACGAAGGTGTGCCAGTTAAAATCATTCCCATTTTAATCCCTTCTTCAAGAATAATATCACCTAATTTTTCTGTATTATTCTCTGGACGAAAATAGATTTCCCACCCGAGTTCATTGGTAAATCCAGTTCGGCTAATGATAACTTTTTCATTTGTCATAGTGACTTCTGCCCAGTCAAAATAATTCCAACTTTTAGCTATTGGTTCATCTATTAATTTATCAAGAAGCTCCATAGATCTTGGTCCTTGAACTTGACTAATAAATACATTCGGTTCATTAATTTCAACATCGAGCCCTTCAGAATTTGCTTTATACCATGAAAACATATCTCCATCAGCTTGCGCAAACCAATAACGATCTTCCTCTATTCTTAAGAGCAAACCATCAGTAATCATTCCACCATCATGATAACAAGCAAATTGGTATGAACAACGACCTACTTTTATTTTTGATATATCTCTTGGAAAAATTTTTTGTAATAACCGTAATGCATCTGGTCCATAAATTTCATACGGATGCTCTCCTGTGTGTCTAAGAATTATTTCTTGTTTAGTTTTCCAATATTGTTCATCTGGAGAAGCATTCGACAATTTTTCAGTGGTGAGTCTACCAGCATATTGAGAATATTCTGGATTATATGGAAGTTCTTGATATGTTAATGGGTGGATGCTCAAACTTCTAGCGAGCTCAACAGGTCTATCACTTTCCTGTTTTTGAGGTTTAATTGTAAACCTTATGTTTTTAAGAGATTTATGCATAAAATTTAAAAAAATATAATGCCTTATTAATCCACAATTAAAGATAAATAAAAGGCAAAATAGACCACAACCTACAATTGAGTGATTATTTCCTATTGTTGTAAATTTTTTAAGATGTTAGCTTTCTGCAAATAATAAAGAAGAGAGGAAATTAATAATGAGAAATATTTTAAAACTGATATCGGTTTCACTGGTATCTTTATTTATATCATTTTCATTTGCTAATGCATCAA